>CACZRH010000030.1 GCA_902783455.1 uncultured Lachnospiraceae bacterium
ACCTTTTAACGAAACTTGATATTGGTGATTGTACGAAGCTTACGAATCTTGTGGTTACCGAGAATAAGTTAACGGAGCTTGATGTAACAAAGTGTACTGATTTGGTTGAATTAAACTTTATCGGAAATCCAATTGACGAAATTGATGTTACGAATTGCCCGAATCTGGAGGAACTGGGATGTACCTCAACCAGAATGCATGAGCTGGATATTAGCAAGAATCCGCTTTTATATTATTTAAGAGTTGAGAATACTTCCATTCTGTACCTTGATATCAGCAATAACCCGATTATTGTTGATTTGTACCGGAATTATAAAAGAGATGTGGATTATACCTTCACGTATTACAGAACCTCCGATTATACCAAATTCTTTTCTGTTGATAATGTAACAGAAATATATGATGGGGAAGTTGTTCACGTGCATTCCCTGACGCATACAGCTGCGGTTGCGGCAACCTGCACGAAAGCTGGCAACTCGGAGTATTGGTATTGTAAGGATTGCGGCCTGTATTTTTCGGATTCGCATGCGCAGAATGAAATTGCGAAGGATAGTTGGGTAATTGCAGCAACCGGACACAATTATGTGGAAGTAGCAGGATCCGCTGTTGCACCGGGATGTACGACGACAGGAAAGAAAGCGGATCAAAAATGTTCTAAGTGCAATGACGTAATAGCAGGAGACGTTATAGAGGCAACCGGCCATAATTATGTGGAAGTAGCGGGATCCGCTGTAGCACCGGGATGTACGACTGCCGGAAAGAAAGCGGATCAAAAATGTTCCAAGTGCAATGACTTGAAAACAGGAGAAACTATTCCGGCTGCCGGCCATACGGAAGAAGTAATTCCAGCTGTTAATCCAACCTGTACCGAAGCTGGAAAATCGGCAGGAAAGAAATGTTCTGTCTGTGGTGAAGTTTTAGAAGCACCGGAAGATGTTTCGGCACTCGGACATCTCTGGAATGCAGGAGTTGTAACGAAGGAAGCGACGGAAGAAGAGGAGGGAATCAGAACCTTTACTTGTGAGAGATGTCAGGATATTTATACTAAGAGTATTCCGAAGCTTGACCATGTTCACGCATTATCTCATGTTGATGCCAATGATGCCACCTGTACAGAGGCCGGAAACAATGAATACTGGTTTTGTGAAAGCTGTGGCAGCTATTTTTCCGATGCGGAAGCAGTGAATGAAATCGCAAAGGATAGCTTTGTAATAACTGCTTTGGGACATGAGTATGAAGAAGTTGCCGGAAGTGCTGTTGCACCGGGTTGTACAACAGCAGGAAAGAAAGCGGATAAAAAATGCGTAAGGTGTAAAGAAACAATAACCGGAGCGGATATTCCTGCTGCCGGTCATACGGAAGAGGAAATTCCTGCAGTGAATCCGGGATGTCTGGAAAAGGGAAAAACTGCCGGAAAGAAGTGCAGTGTATGCGGTGAAATACTGAAAGCACCGGAAGATGTAGATGCACTGGGACATAAATGGGATGCCGGAGTCGTAACCAAGGAAGCGACAACGGAAGAGGAAGGCGTTAAGACCTTTACGTGCGAAAGATGCCGGGAAACCCGTACGGAAAGTATCCCGAAGAAGGCGCAGGGAGATCAACCGGAGGTAAAAGGAATTGAATTCCGCCTTGTGGACGGAAATATGGAATATTTTGAGGATGGTGTTTGGAATAAAGATAAATTCGGATTTGTTGATTATAACGGAAGTAAATTCCTGGTTGCAAACGGGTATGTGGTAACGACAAAGAATGGTCTGATGCAGGATCCGGACAACAAGGATAACTGGTATTTCTGCGCTAACGGACAGGTTGTAACCAGTAAGTCAGGTCTGGTTCAATATCCGGCAAAGACGGATAACTGGTTCATTGTGGAGAACGGAAAACTCGATACCACCTATAGCGGGTTCGTAGATTACAATGGCGGAAAATTCTTCGTTGCCAGTGGGAAACTTGTTCGTAAAGACGGCCTTGTTCAGGATCCGAACCATAAGAGCGACTGGTACTTCTTATCCAAAGGTCAGGTACAGGCAAAGAAGACCGGTGTTGTAATCTACAATAAGGCCGGATTCTATGTGGTAAAAGGAAAGCTGGATACATCCTATAACGGTAACGCTGTATACAACAATAAGACTGTGAAAATTGTAAACGGCAGGATGAAGTAGAAATTCAGTTGGTGAACTTTACTGTCAATAATAATCTGCTGTTAGGCAGTGAGATAATCTTGCAGATTAAACAGGATGGAAAATAAGAAGAATGAAAAAAGAAGAAAAAACCAATGTCATGCGTCTGCTTGACAGTAGTAAAATTGAATACTTAAGTCATTCCTATGATGCAGATCCGTCGCTTAGTGGTGAAGAGATTGCAGGCATTCTCGGGGAAGAATGTGACAAAGTGTTTAAAACACTTGTGACGGTCGGAAAGACAGGTACGCACTATGTTTTCGTGATTCCGGTAAATGCGGAACTCGATTTAAAAAAAGTTGCGAAAGTATCCGGAGAAAAATCCATCGAGATGATTAAGCAAAAGGAACTGCTTCCTTTAACCGGCTATGTCCACGGAGGATGTTCGCCGGTTGGAATGAAAAAGCATTTTGCCACCTTTTTTCACGAAACAGCAATCCTTTATGACAGGATTTATGTCAGTGCGGGAAAAGTGGGCTGTCAGGTTGAATTAAATCCGGAAGAATTAATAAAAATCGTGAATGCGAAGACGGCGGATTTGGTGAAGAGTTAAGCAGTCTCTTTCGGATTCCGGTGTTAAATTCACTTTCCGGAGCCGGCGAATAAAAACAGCGAGGTTATCGAAATGGCAAAAGATAAAAAAATGTCCAAATTCATGAAAAAGCAGGAAGCCATCGAAAAGGCAAATGCGGAGCGTGAAAGGCTGAAAAAAGAAGCAATGAATCTGACAGCCTCTCTCGGAGAATGGGGAAAATGGGCAGCCGTTGAAATGTCCGGATCAATATTGGAAAATGATGCTTTGGAAAATAAACTTTTGGAAAAACCGCAAAATCAGGTGAAGTCCACAAGCCTGGTATTTTTCAGACAGTATAATACCTATCAGGCATTGCTGGAGGTAATGTCTGATCATAACCTTTCATCGGATGATATTTTTTCCAAAACGATTCTTTATATCATGGCCTGGTTTCGAAGTCGTCTCGGTGATGAGATGTTCGATGAATATCCGGAGATTTCCTTTTTGAAGGAGGAGTATCCGAACCCTGATAATTTTGCGGATTTCACTATTGAGAGTGCAAATAATATCAACGGCCTGGATTTTATTGAACTCGAGACTGCGTACATTCCGGACAAGGCGGCATGGTTATTCTGTTTAACCGAGCCGGATAACGGAAATGATAAAAAAGACATCCAGGGCAGGACGTTTACAACCGAAATTATGGTTTATAAGCTGGAAAAATCTGCGGTTCTTGGGATTCGTGAATCCTGCAGGGAGCCGAGGACGAATACGGTAGATGCCAATGTTTACCGGCCGGCTTTTATTCGGAGTATGTTTAAGGATCCGGATCTGATTCTTGGGGAGTACGGTCTGAAGCGGGAGTATGCGTTTGATTCGAAACCGGTTTTGGTAAACGGGAAATCCGGTGAAGCATGCGAGAATCTTATGAAAGAGCTGATTGCATCCGATTGCCGTCAGATGCCGATTCTTTTTGTGCCGGAAAAAGTCTTTCAAACACAAGAGGAGGAAGTGGATGATAAAACGGAAAGTCTTCTCGGTTTTGCGCATGTTGTGGTTTGGCAGGGGTCCTGTCGAAAGCTGTTTGCACAGGTAATGGAAAATGAGGAGTTTGCGGAGGTTGGATCAGAAGGACAGATTATTCTTTATCGCACCAATTATCTGCAGGAGTATCCTTCGGAGTATTTTGAATTTGCCGATGCGGCTATTTTAGGACAGATTCGAAACAAAATAAAGAAAGAACCAATTCGTAAAATCTGTGATTTTAAGGAATTTGCATTTAAACCGTCCTGGTGGGAATTCAGTAAAAACAGTGGCATAAAAGAGGATTCCTCCGATTCAGTTTCTAAAGAAGCATATGAAAATGAAATATCGAGGCTGAACCTTCGAATCCGTGATTTGGAACGTGACAATTCTGCCCTTCAGGGAAGTGTTGACAGTCTGAACTCCGAAATTGAAAAGCTGGACAAAGATCGATGGGATTTGGTTTTTGAAGAATCAAAACTGGACGGCCAAATCCAGTCGCTGGAAGAAAAGAATAAAGAGCTGAAGGAAGAGCTTCGTGACCGGAAACTGGAGACGAAACGCATAAAAGAGGAGTTTAAGGAATTCAAAGGCAGTGAAAAACAGCGCTATGAGCCGATTATCGACCAACCTTTTAGTGAAAAGGATATAAAAGAGGGTATTCTTTCCTGGATTGAAAAGTACTATTCCGATGTGCTGGTTGTGCATCCGAATGCGGTAAAATCCCTGGAAGGTGAAAAGCGCAATATCGACTGGCATAAGCTGTGCATGATGATCCACTACCTGGCAGGGTATACGAGATACCGCAACGCCGGGGGAGTTAAGCTAAACAAGGAAGCAGCGCGAGATTACGATCCGGAAGAATTTGGGTTTACCGTGGAACCTTCCAGCAGCGGAAAGCAGGGCGCAACGGAAGTGCATAAAGAAAAGTATACCATCCGGATTGAAGAAAACGGAAAAATGGAAAATGAAACATTGGATTTGCATATAAAGTGCGGCAAGGGAATGGATATTGATATGATCCGGGTATATTTTTACTATTCGCCGGAACTGCAAAAATCCGTAATCGGATATATGCCCGGACATCTGCCGACCAGGAAGGACAGTCACTGAGTGTGAAATGACACAACATCCCCGTCACCGAATGTCAAAAAAGTGACACACTACCCCCGTCACCGAATGTCATTTTGGTGA
>CACZRH010000031.1 GCA_902783455.1 uncultured Lachnospiraceae bacterium
ATGAGGAATCGGAAGACAGCGATGATGATTCCGAACCGGTAAATAATGATACCGCAAACGATTCATCAAGCGAAAATAAGGAGGAGGCGTAATTATGGGTGCGATTTATTTAAAGGAGCTTCGCAGCTATTTTAAATCCTTCTTCGGATGGTTGTTTTTAGCTGTATTTACTTTATTCTGCTCGTTATATTTTGTAATGTATAATCTCTTAAACGGAAGCCCGTATTTATCCAATACGATTTCGTCACTGGTTGTGATTCTGATGTTTGTTCTTCCGCTGTTAACCATGAGAGTGTTAGCGGAAGAGAAGAAGTTAAAGACCGATCAGCTTTTGTTAACATCGCCGATTCGTGTTTCCGCAGTTATTTTAGGAAAGTTCTTTGCGCTTTTAACCATGATTTTAATCTCGTCCCTGGTTTTATTTCTGGGAATTCTGATTCTTTCCTTCTACGGTTCCATGCCGGTTGCGGAGAGTGCCCTTTCTATTTGTGCACTGATTCTGGTCGGTGCAATGTTTTGTGCAATCGGAGTATTTTTATCCTCCCTTTCGGAGCATCAGTTTATCGCTGCAATTCTGACCTATGGTGCGTTTATTTTTATCATGCTGGTTCCTTCCGCATTGCAGGCATTGTTTTCCGGTAATGAGGTGATTGTAAAAATTGCGCTGGCCATCGATTTCCTTTCGAGATTCGATAATCTTTTAACCGGAATCGTATCCTTAACGGATTTCCTGTATATTCTTTCCGTAATTGTGGTTTTCCTGCTTCTTGCAGCACGGGTATTCGGAAAAAGTTCCCTGCAGGTATCCTTGATCGGAGCAAAAAAATTCTGGTTTTCCACGCTGGGTATTGTTGCAATCATCGCAATTATCATCGGTGCAAATATCGGAGTAAGCTTTATCCCGACGAAATATGTTCAGTATGACCTGACAAAACAGCATTTCTTCTCCATTTCGGAGGAAAGTAAAAATCTGTTAAAGAGTTTAAATCAGGACGTAACCATACATGTTTTAACAGATGAACAGCAGGCTGACCGTGCATTAAAATTATATCTCGACAGCTATCAGACCAATTCGAATCATATTAAGGTAAAATATCATCCAATCTCAACAGAGGGAGCGTTTTATATGGCATATACGGATACACAGCCTTCTTCCGGCAGTATCATTGTGGAATCCGGTGACCGGAATTATGTTGTGGATTCCGCATTATTTACCGTAAAAGAGTATTCCATGGATTATTCAACCTATCAGTATGTTGAGAATGAAACCGGTATCGATATCGAAGGACAGATTACGGCTGCGATTTCCTATGTCATTTCCGATTCCGAAACCATCGCCTATGTAGTAGAAGGACACGGGGAAGGCGCGCTGACAAAAGAAACCTCGGATCGCATGAAGAAAGCCGGATTCACCACGCAGTCCCTTTCACTTCTTACAAGCGATGCGATTCCGGAGGATTGCAAGGTTTTGATTGTAAACGGCCCGAATTCCGATTTTACAAAAGAGGATGTTGAGAAAGTTAAAGCATACTTAGACCGTGGCGGAGATGCCATTTTCATGGCGGCAATCGATGTGATCGATACGCCGAATTATGATGAGCTTCTTTCCTCGTTCGGTGCAACAATCGAAAAAGGAACCATATGGGAAGATGACCCGAATTATAATTATAACGGAATGGGATATTATATCGTGGAATCCCCTGTGGCTCATGAAATTACCGACAGCCTGTATTCCGCTAAAAAGAAAAACCTGCTGGTGGAATGCCGCGGATTTGAAATCGGTGACGATGAAGAATTCTTAATCGATCCGTTATATGAAAGTTCCGATTATTCTTATGCAATCATTTACGATGAAGACTTTAATGTGGTGGCCGATGAAGAACAGAAAGCCGGACCGTTCTGTCTTGGATTCTATTCCGTGAAATCCGTGGAAGGAGATGACAGCCAGGTTACCGTAATCGGTTCCCATGTATTCTTAACGGATGCAATTGACGCTGCAACATCCTATGCAAATACCGAAATGTTTGTAAATGCATTGACCTATATGTGCGATATGCGGTTAAATACGACCGTCCCTGCCAAATCGTATGAATACGAAAGAATTTTAGTATCGCAGGGTACCGTATTCTTATTCGGCGCACTGCTTGTCATTCTGCTTCCATTGGCGGAACTCATTGCAGGTATCGTAATTGTGATTGTACGCAGAAGAAAATAACAGAACTATTAACAAAAAGAGGTTAACAAATGACAAAAATCAGAACCAGATTTGCGCCTTCCCCTACCGGAAGGATGCATGTAGGAAATTTAAGAACGGCGCTTTATGCATACTTAATTACGAAGCATGAAGGCGGAGATTTTATCCTTCGTATCGAGGATACCGATCAGGAACGCCTGGTAGAGGGAGCGGTGGATATTATCTACAGAACACTCGATAAAACCGGCTTAAAGCATGATGAAGGTCCGGATAAGGACGGAGGTGTAGGTCCGTATGTTCAGTCCGAACGTCAGGCACAGGGACTTTACTTAACTTATGCAAAAATGCTTGTGGATAAGGGAGAGGCTTATTACTGTTTCTGCGATAAAGAACGGCTTGCCACATTGAATCAGACCATTACGATGGAAGACGGCAGCACTAAGGAAATCAATGTATATGACAAACATTGCCTGTCTCTTAGCAAAGAAGAAGTAGACGCTAATCTGGCTGCAGGAAAACCCTATGTAATCCGCCAGAATAATCCGACGGAAGGAACTACGACTTTTCATGATGAAATATACGGTGATATTTCCGTAAACAATGATGAACTTGACGATATGATTTTAATTAAGTCCGACGGATATCCGACCTATAATTTTGCAAATGTTGTGGATGACCATTTAATGGGGATTACGCATGTGGTAAGAGGAAATGAATATCTTTCCTCGTCTCCGAAATACAACCGTTTATATGATGCATTCGGCTGGGAAGTGCCGGTTTACGTACACTGTCCCTTAATTACCGACGAAGAGCATCATAAGTTATCCAAACGCTGCGGTCATTCCTCGTATGAGGATTTGCTGGAGCAGGGATTCGTAAACGAGGCCATCGTTAACTTCGTTGCACTTTTAGGATGGAGTCCTTCCGATAACCGGGAAATCAAATCACTCGATGAACTGATTGCGGATTTCGATTATCGACATATCAATAAATCACCTGCAGTTTTTGATTATACAAAACTGAAATGGATGAACGGCGAATATTTAAAAGCCATGGATTTTGACAAATTTTATGAAATGGCACTGCCGTATATCAAAGAAGTCATTCATAAGGATCTGGATTTCAAAAAGATTGCTCAGATGGTAAAGACCAGAATCGAAGTATTCCCGGATATCAAAGACCAAATTGATTTCTTTGAGGAAATGCCGGAATATGAAAACGATCTTTATATTCATAAAAAAATGAAGACCACCATAGAATCATCCCTTACGGTTTTAAAAGAAATTCGTCCCGTACTGGCAGCTTTTGATGATTATACAAACGATGCGCTGTATCAGCTTTTGGTATCCTTTGCAGAACAAAAGGAATTAAAAAACGGAGCGGTATTGTGGCCGATCCGTACGGCACTCTCCGGAAAGCCGATGACTCCGTGCGGAGCAACGGAACTTCTGGAAGTATTAGGAAAGGACGAGTCCCTCCGAAGAATCGACGGGGCAATCGAAAAACTATCGAATGCAGGCTGATGAATTTCAGCTTTCCGCAATCACATACGGGACCGGACCGGTATTGGTTTCGGCCGGTCCCGGAAGCGGAAAAACCTTTGTTCTGATAAATCGCATTCGATATCTGATACAGACTCTTGGCATTTCGCCTGACCGCATTTTGGTCTTAACTTTTTCAAAAGCAGCAGCAACGGAAATGAAATCCCGATTTCTTTTATCGCAAAAAGAGATTTCAGATTTGGATTATGGAAAAGTTACATTCGGTACATTTCATGCAATATTCTACAGAATTCTAAAGTATTACGATTCCAATCATTCCTTTGACATCATTTCGGAAAACGGTAAAATCAACCTTTTAAAACAATCCCTGAAGGACAATAACGTAAAGCTTTCGAACAGCGAATTTGCGCTGGAATTATTAAATGAGTATCAGTTCTTTAAGTCACGCGACCTTCCTGTTTCTTTTTATCATTCCAGACATTTGGAGGATTCTTTGTTTCAAAGAATCATAAAAAATTATGAAGACGGAAAAAGGAATGCCGGATACCTTGATTTTGACGATATTTTAATAAATACCAGAGATTTTTTATATCAGAATCCGGAGATTTTAAAGAAAATCCAGAATCGTTTTTCGTATATTTTAATCGATGAATTTCAGGACATCAATCCGATTCAGTATGAAGTGATTTCCATGATTGCAGACCATCATAAAAATATCTTTGTCGTAGGCGACGACGATCAGTCCATCTACTCATTTCGAGGCGCGAATCCCGCGATTATGAAGGATTTTTTAAGCGATTATAAAAATGCACAGCATACCTGTTTATCCAATAATTACCGGTGCCCGATCAAGGTTGTGGATTTATCGAAAAAACTGATTTCAAATAATAAAAACAGAATCGAAAAACAGATTATTTGCAAAAAAAATATAGCCGGGCATACGGAAATGGAGGTTTTTTCAGATGAAACTTCGCAATATAATGAACTTGCAAAATCCATTTCCCATCTTACCGGTTCGGAATATCAAAACAGTGCCGTAATTCTTCGTACAAATGAAGTAAAACTAAAAATGATATCTGCATTCAAACAATTTAAAATTCCGTTTTATTTTGCCGAAAAACCGCATAATATCATGAATCATCCTGTCGCAAGGGATATTTTTGCTTATTTCCATCTTGCAAAAAGCTGCAATTCGCTTATGAACCGGGAAGATTTTATCCGAATCTGCAATAAGCCGAACCGCTATATTTCGTATCAGATCACGGATGAAGAACAACTATCTTTTGTAAAGCTTCTCTATAAGTCGTCATCAAAGCCTTATCTTGTTAAAAAGATCCGTAAGTTTTGGGAAGATTTAAAAAAGATACGTGAAATGGAGCCTTATCCGGCCATTCTTTATATTCTGAAAAACATAGGATATGAGGATTACTTAAGCGAAAAC
>CACZRH010000032.1 GCA_902783455.1 uncultured Lachnospiraceae bacterium
AACATCTGTCTGAAAGCAAGACGTCCGATACGGCCAAAACCATTAATTGCTACTTTTACTGCCATTTGTAAATCCTCCTGAAATTGTATTTAACGGCTGACAATCTGAATGATTGTCAAACTTTTGTCAGCACAATTATTTTACCGAAATTAAAGCGGAAATTCAAGAAGAACTTTAATAATTCATAAAAAGTTAAAAGTCTATACACGAAATGAATTTTACAATCTTTTTAACAATGATTATAATGAATAACATAAACAAACATTGAGAAATGAGGTATTTTATGATTCAGGCCGATTATCACATGCACTCTTCCTTTTCCGGAGACAGCAAATCTCCCATGGAGGAAATGATCCTTTCTTCCATCAAAAATGGATTAACGGAAATATGTTTCACGGAGCATCACGATCCGAAGTTTCCCTATATTATTCCATCCGAAAACGGCCTGTTTGATCTTGATTTTGACTCCTACCGGGAAAAATGCTTCTCCCTTCAGGAAAAATACGCTGACCGCCTCCGAATCCGGTTCGGATTGGAGCTTGGAATCCAGCCGCATATTCTGGACGATTGTAACCAAATCCCGGGCGCATATCCGTTCGATTTTGTGATTGCCTCAAGCCATGTTTGTAAACACAAGGACCCTTACTATCCTTCCTATTATGACGGCATTTCAATAAAAGAAGGAATTCGGGATTATTTTGAAGAAATACTGCAGAATGTATCCGATAACGCAACATTCTCCGAATACAATGTTTACGGGCACCTGGATTATGTCGTACGTTATATCCCTTCGGAAAGATCATCGGAATACACTTACCGGTTCAATGATTTTTCCGATTTATTTGAAGCCATTCTGAAACAGATTATTTTAAACGGAAAGGGGATCGAGTTAAATACCTCCGGATTAGCAAAATCCATTCAAAATACCAATCCCTGTCCGGAAATCATCCGGCTTTATAAAGAACTGGGAGGCGAAATCATAACCGTCGGTGCAGATGCTCACATTCCCGAAAACGTCGCCTACGGTTTTGATACTGCGGAAAGAATTCTTCTGGAGGCCGGATTTAAGCATTACTGTACCTTCGAAAAAAGAAAGCCTGTATTCCATGATTTATAAATAAGACAAATTGCAAAAAAACTTATTGCAAATTTCCATATGCGGACGTGCGCATAGAAAAAAGCGGAACCATATCGGTTCCGCTTTTGCTTTCATTTCATAATGTTTTCAAATAATTCCCGATCAGCTTCTCGGATGAGCCTTATTATATACCTCACGCAGTCTGTTCTGAGTCATATTCAGGTAAATCTGCGTTGTTGAAATATCGGAATGACCGAGCATTTCCTGAACACTCTTTAAATCCGCACCGTTTTCAACCAGATGCGCCGCAAAAGAATGACGCAGGGTATGCGGTGTAATATCCGCTTCAATTCCGGCTTTCTTGGCATAATACTTAATGATTTTCCAGAATCCCTGTCTGGACATGGATTCACCGGAACAGTTTGCAAACAGAATATCGGACTCTTTATCTTCCAGCATAAGATCTCTTGCACCGGAAAGATAATTCATAAGAGCATCCTTCGCTTTTGTTCCAAACGGAATAATTCTTTCTTTATGACTGTCGTGACAAACTATAAATCCCATGGAAAGATTTAAGTCAGAAGTTTTTAAACTGATCAGTTCCGAAACACGAATGCCGGTTGCATACAAAAGCTCCAGCATCGCCTTATCACGAATCTGTTTCGGCGAATTACCGGAAGGCTGTTCCAAAAGCTTCATAACATCCTTCTTGGATAAAATCGCAGGCTCTTTCTTTTCAATCTTGGGAGATTTTAACCCGGTTGCAACATCTTCCTTAATCTCAGCGGTTTCCGTAAGATAAGAAAATAACGCTTTCGTAGACGCAATGCTGCGGGAGATAGATGTCGGCGCAGCATTCTGCTCAAACATATGCTTTACATACTGCTCCAAATCTTCTGAAGTAACCTCACTGAAAGAACTTTTCCCCAAATCCTTCTGTAAAAAACCGACAAGTTTTAATAAGTCACGTCTGTATGATAATTCAGTATTTTTAGATGTATTCTTCTTCTCATGCATGTATGAAATCAATGCATCGATTTGTTGTTCCATCCGCTGAAAATCCTTGTCTTAAATTTTAACCATTTGGTCAAGAATTATGTAAATCGTTGACCATGCAAGTTTTATTATAAGCAGAAATGCTTGGAAAATCAACGAAATATTTCATTTTTATTGCTATTTTTTTCAGTAAAATCAATACTTTCACAACATATCGACATTGTTGATTTCAAAACACAACATCTAGTCAAAATCGACCTGAAAATAACAATTTTTGCTTCAAAAAACGAAAAGAGTTTTACATAATTGTTAAAAAATTGTTTCCATTATGACAACCAATTAAAAATTACTCCGCCAAAAAATCCCTCACGAGTTATTGACCCGGTTAGTCACATATTTATCCTTGTACGCCAGTATGGAAGCGACCGTTTTGGAGTCATTCAAAGTGCCATCATAAATCATTTTGCAAAGATTTTCCAGTTCATAAGGTTCCACTTTGACATACTCATCTTCGTCAAGCTCCTGCTCTCCCTGGACTCCGTCCAAAAACGCCACATATACCGGAATTTTCTCATTGCAGAAAGCAACGGTTGTATTAACTGCAATCAAAAACTCCATCCGGTCGGAAGAATATCCGGTCTCTTCCTTCAATTCTCTTTTTGCACAGTCAAACGGATCCTCATTATCATTCAATCCTCCCGCAGGGATCTCGATTGTTTCCCTGTCCAAAGCATTCCGATACTGTCTCACCATTAGAATTCTCCCATCCGGAAGAATTGGGACTACCGCAGCCGCTCCTTTATGTTTTATAAAATCCCAATGGGCAATGTTGCCGTTTGGAACCGCAATTGTATCTTCGTAATAATCCATAATATGGCCATGTGCAATCAGTTTTCTGTCAAGACGTTCAAATGCCTTCATACTATATTTCCCTCCAAAATATATATTTAAATAATTTTCCATACGTAAGCCTGCACATAAAAAACGAAAAAACCGGCGGCGAAAAATCGCCACCGGTCATCATTTCATTACTTTGCGTAATCCACAACTCGGGATTCACGAATCACACTTACTTTGATTTGACCCGGATATTCCAATTCATTTTCAATCTGTTTGGAAATATCACGTGCCAAAAGTACCATATCATCGTCGGTGATCTGTTCAGGAACTACCATAACTCGAATTTCTCGACCAGCCTGAATAGCAAATGATTTCTCTACACCCTTATAATTATTGGCGATATCTTCTAATTGTTTTAGACGTGTTGTATATGTTTCAAGCGTTTCTCTTCTTGCACCGGGTCTGGCTGCACTGATTGCATCAGCCGCCTGGACAATACATGCGATTAACGAAGTTGCTTCTACGTCGCCGTGATGCGCTTCTACCGCATTAATAACGGTAGCGGATTCTTTGTATTTTTTACAAAGCTCGGTTCCCAGCTGTACATGGGATCCTTCCATTTCATGGTCAACCGCCTTACCGATATCATGTAAAAGACCGGCACGTTTTGCTACACGAACATCCAATCCGAGTTCTGCAGCAAGCAGTCCGCACAACTGTGCCACTTCAACAGAATGCTTTAACATATTCTGTCCGTAGCTGGTACGATATTTCATCTTACCAAGCAGGCGAACCAGTTCGGGATGAATCCCGTGAACACCGACATCCAGACAAGCAGCTTCGCCTTCTTCTTTCATAACGGTTTCCACTTCTTTTCTGGCTTTCTCAACGGCTTCCTCAATCCTTGCGGGATGAATTCTTCCGTCTACAATCAGACGTTCCAATGCGATTCTTGCAATTTCTCTTCGAATCGGATCAAATCCGGATAATACTACCGCTTCCGGAGTATCATCAATAATGAGCTCAACGCCCGTCATCGTTTCAAGGGTCTTAATGTTTCTTCCCTCTCTACCGATAATCCGGCCCTTCATCTCATCACCCGGAAGCTGAACAACAGATATGGATGCTTCAGAGACATGGTCTGCAGCGCATTTCTGAATAGCGCCGATTACATATTCTTTTGCCTTCTTATCTGCCTCTTCCTTTGCCTTATTCTCCATTTCCTTAATGAGAACGGCAGTTTCATGTTTCACATCGTCTTCAACAATTTTCAGTAGATAATCTTTTGCCTGTTCAGAGGTTAATCCGGAAATTCTTTCCAGTTCCTGCAATCTTTGCTCGTTTAACTTAGAAATTACCTCT
>CACZRH010000033.1 GCA_902783455.1 uncultured Lachnospiraceae bacterium
GGCGGTGAAGGTACGACGGAAGAACCCGCTTCTTCCCAGACAGCATCCACTGCAACCTTACAGTTCTTAGAGCCGGTAGGAGAACCTGCAAATGTACCGGCAGGATATGAAAAAGTGGATGTAATGATGGGTGACCAGGTATACTCCGCATGGGCAAAGGGAGATTATTATATTGTTTACGGTATTTCAGGAAACAGCGATGCACAGTGGTATGTATACGATTACAAGAACAATTCTTTCGTTTCCTATGACGGATTATTTTCGGAAACCGATACGAAGAAGCAGGGATCTTCCAACCTGATGATTCCGCTTATTATCGCAGCAGCGCTTGCGGCAATTTTCTTAATTACAACGATTGTCTTTGCCATCAAAGCATTCTCCGGACGTGATGAATACGATGACAATTATGATATCGGATATGACGACGATGACGAAGATGAAGGCGATGATTATGAAGAGCTGGATGACGAGGATGATTATGAAGAAAAGCCTGCCAGAACAAAGCGCGTAATCGTTCCCAAGAAGGCAGAAAAGCCTGCTAAACGGGAAGAGTATTATGACGACGAAGAAGAGGGGGATGAGGAAGAGTACTACGACGATGAGGAAGATGACGATGAGTACGAAAAGCCTTCCAAATCCGGAAAAGCAAAGAAAGAAAAGAAATCCTTTAAAAACAGAATCCTTGATTATTTCACCGTTCGCGAAGAAGATGATGACGACGATGATGATGAATATGAGGATGAAGATGAATACGATGAGGACGATTATGATGATAACTCCACAGGAGAGATGAACTTCATCGATTTATAAGATTTAAATCCCGTCAACAAATATTTGACAACGTGAACTCTCTGTTATAACATAACTATAACAGAGAGTTTTTTGTTTTATCAAATGAAAGCAGGTGAATTGTATGGACCTTGTTTTTGAGATTGATTTTCAGTCAGATGAGGCATTGTATACACAGCTTTGCAATCAGATTATTATCGGTATCGCAAAGGAAATGGTGCATGAAGGAGATCCGCTGCCGAGCGTAAGACAGCTTGCGGATGAAGTCGGAATCAATATGCATACCGTAAACAAAGCGTATACCGTGTTAAAGCAGGAAGGATTCGTCAAAGTCGACAGACGCAAAGGAGCGGTCATAGCGGTGGATATCAATCGCCTTCGGGCACTGGCGCAGACGAAGCGGGATTTGTCCATTCTTCTTGCCAAGGCAAGCTGTATGAATGTCTCCAGGGAAGAAATTCATGCACTGATTGATGAAATATACGAGGAATACGGAGGCAGTCAATAGATGGAGCTTAAATTCAGCAAGCAGGCCGAAAGAGCGATTGAAAATGCCTATCTGGCAGCAAGAAAACAGCATATGCAGTTTGTCGGAACGGAGCATCTTTTGCTGGGGCTTGCCATGACGCCGGACAGCGTGGCGGGGCAGACATTAAAGCATATGGATGTAACACCCGAGGCGGTCGAAAAACTGATTAAAACACATGGTTCCGAGGATATCCTGGAGCGAAGAAGGGGGAAAGCAGAACTTACCTCTTCCGCAAAATATATTCTGGATGAATCGATGGATTTTGCATCCCGCATGGGTGCCGAAGAAGTCGGAACGGAGCATATTTTACTTTTGTTAATTGAATATCCGGAGCTGATGAGCAAAAAGATTCTGGATTTATTAAAGGTGGATATGAATAAATTCCGTGCCGTTTTGCTCTCGGCCATGAGTGAGGATCCCTATGAGCTTCGGGAAGAAGTGGTACCGAAGCTTCAGCAGTATTTTGCCAGGGGAGAGGAAGAAGGGACGCTGAAGCGCTATAGCCGCGATTTGACCGCACTGGCAAAAAAGAATAAGCTCGATCCGGTCATCGGAAGATCGGATGAAATTGAGAGACTGATTCAGATTGTTCTTCGAAGAACTAAGAATAATCCCTGCTTAATCGGAGAACCGGGAGTCGGGAAAACTGCAATCGTGGAAGGTCTTGCCAATCGTATCGCAAAGGGAGAAGTGCCGAAGCCGCTTTTGAAAAAGAAGGTTTTGTCGCTTGATATGTCTGCAATGGTTGCGGGAAGCAAGTACCGTGGAGAATTTGAGGAACGTTTGAAAAATGTAATTTCGGAGGTTGTTTCGAACGGAAACATCATTCTTTTCATGGATGAAATCCACACTTTAATCGGAGCAGGCGGTGCGGAAGGAAGTATTGATGCATCCAGTATTTTAAAGCCTTCTCTTGCAAGGGGAGAGGTGCAGTTAATCGGCGCGACCACAATTTCCGAATATCGGAAATATATTGAAAAGGATGCAGCCTTAGAACGCAGATTCCAGCCGATTATTGTGGAGGAACCGACCGAAGAGCAGGCAATTGACATTTTGCGCGGAATTTCCCACCGATATGAAGAATATCATAATGTTACCGTTTCCGAGGGCGTTTTGGAAACAGCGGTAAAATTGTCGGCGCGCTATATCAATGACCGCAATCTTCCGGATAAGGCCATCGATGTTTTGGATGAGGCCTGCAGCTTTGTCAATTTACGCGGAATGAAGAAAAGCGGAAGTACCAGGGAACTGGAAATTGCGCTGGCGGACTGTGAAAAGAGGCTTGATCAAAGTATGGCGGACAGAGACCGGGATCTGACGTCCGACTTAAAAAAAGAGCGGGAAGAGATTTTGAAAAAAATGAAAAAAATCGAAGCCGCGACGAAGAAAAAACAGAGCGGATCAAAGGAAACCGTTACGGTTTCCGACGTAGAGCGCGTGATTTCCATCTGGACAAAAATTCCGGTTGAGAAGCTGGCGGAAAAAGAGTCCGAGCGACTTTTGAAACTGGAAAATACGCTTCATAAACGTGTCATCGGGCAGAATGAAGCGGTTTCTGCAGTGGCCAAGGCGGTTCGCAGAGGCCGGGTGGGAATTAAGGACCCGAACCGTCCGATTGGATCATTTTTATTCTTAGGTCCTACGGGTGTCGGTAAAACAGAGCTTTCCAAAGCTTTGGCGGAGGCTCTTTTCGGAAACGAATCCTCGCTGATTCGCGTGGCTATGTCGGAATATATGGAGTCCCATTCGGTTTCCAAGATGATTGGTTCGCCTCCGGGATATGTCGGATTCGAAGACGGCGGACAATTAAGTGAAAAAATCCGCAAGAATCCGTACAGCGTGGTATTGTTTGACGAGATTGAAAAGGCCCATCCGGACGTATTCAATATTCTTCTTCAGGTGCTGGATGACGGACGTATTACGGATTCCAAGGGCAGAACGGTCAGTTTTAAAAATACGGTAATTATCATGACTTCAAATGCCGGCGCCAACCGGATTGTGGATCCGAAAAATCTCGGATTTTCAAGAGTTCAGACGGAAGCGGATCAGCATGAGAAAATGAAGGCCGGCGTTATGGAAGAGGTGAAGAAAATCTTTAAGCCGGAGTTCATTAACCGCGTGGATGAAATACTGGTATTCCATCAAATCGGAAAGGAAGACATGAAGCGGATTACATCGCTTCTGACCTCAAATCTGGAAAAGCGGTGCGAGAAGAATATGGATATTCATTTGTCCGTTGCGGCTTCGTTAAGGGATCATATCACGGAGAAATATTCCAATGCGAAAATGGGTGCCAGACCGTTAAAAAGAGCGGTACAGAGTGTCATTGAAGATGCCCTGACGGAAGAGATTCTGGAAGGTAAAATAAAAGCGGGAGACAGGGTCAGCGCGCAGTTTAAAAACGGAAAAGTTACCTTTACAAAGAAGGCTTAGACAGGTATACTTAAACTATATGGGGGACATAAAAATACGGGGAAAAATTCCGGATTTTATGTCGAATTAAAGAAAGGGGACCATAAGGGTTATGGCAGCAATCAAAGAGATTATCAAAGAAGAAGCAAACGGAACTTTAAGCTTTGGCGATTACACGCTTGCACAGAAAGCGAAGGTAGAAGATTTTAAGCATGCCGGAGATCTTTACAAAGTAAAAACATTTGCCACCATGACGAAACTTGAAAAGAACGGACAGTTCTTATATGAGTCCGTACCGGGAACCGGAGTAACGGAATTTGCGGAAGACGAGAAGGGTGTATCCTTTAAGGTAGAAAGTAATCAGGATGCACAGATTACCGTCGGAATGGAAGAGGATACCGAGTATTCCGTATTTGTCGGGGGAAAGAGCATCGGTGTATTAAAGAGCAATCCGAGCGGAAAGATTAATATCAGCGTGGAACTGGCAGATGCCGGCGAAGTAGAAGTTAAGATTCGTAAGTAGATTCGTAAGTAAATGAAGTGATTTGAAAAGTTCATAAAGCGACTTAGAATGCGGGGACTTTTCCCGCATTCTTTTCAATTTTTACAATTATAATCACTGTTGGGAGAGGATTATGGCAACATCCAAAACAAAAACAAAAACCGTATTTTTCTGCAATGAGTGCGGATATGAGTCCCCGAAATGGGTGGGACAGTGTCCCGCCTGCAGGGAATGGAATACAATGGTGGAGGAGCGGGTTTCTGCTTCCGCTGCCGTAAAAAGCACGAAAGAGGCACTGACAAAAGGAGAAAGCATTGTGGCTTCAATTTCTCAGATTTCATTGGAAGAGGAGAGTAAAACATCCACCGGAATCAAAGAATTTGACCGCGTATTGGGCGGTGGTGTTGTGCCGGGCAGCTTAACCTTAGTCGGTGGCGATCCGGGAATCGGCAAATCCACTCTGCTTTTACAGACCTGTCGTCTGATGGGAAATTCGGGCGTGAAGATTCTTTATGTTTCAGGGGAGGAGTCCTTGAAACAGATTAAATTAAGAGCACTTCGAATCGGTGATTTTTCCGATTGTGTGGAACTGATGTGTGAAACGAATTTAGCCGTAATAGAGGAAGTAATCCGAAAGAAAAAACCCGGAATCGTCATTATCGATTCCATCCAGACCATGTTTGTAGAGGATGTCACATCTGCGCCCGGAAGCGTCTCCCAGGTTAGGGAATCCACGGGAATTCTGATGCGGATAGCCAAAGGAATGGATGTTTCGGTTTTTATAGTCGGACATGTAACCAAAGAGGGAACCGTGGCGGGGCCCAGGGTTTTGGAACACATGGTGGATACGGTTTTATATTTCGAGGGAGACAGACATGCTTCATACCGTATTTTAAGGGGTGTAAAGAATCGTTTCGGTTCCACGAATGAAATCGGTGTTTTTGAAATGCGAAGCGAAGGGCTGGTAGAAGTTGCCAATCCTTCGGAATTTATGCTCGAAGGAAGACCGAAAGATGCCAGCGGTTGTGTGGTCAGCTGCTCCATGGAGGGAAGCAGACCGATTCTTCTGGAAATTCAGGCGCTGGTCTGCCGTACGAATTTCGGAATTCCGAGAAGGCAGGCACAGGGTGCCGATTATAACCGGTTAAATCTTTTGATGGCGGTGCTTGAAAAACGTGTCGGTTTATCGCTCGGAGAATGTGATGCTTATTTAAATATTGCGGGAGGAATCAAGGTGACCGAGCCTGCAATCGATTTGGGAATCGTGCTCGCAGTTGTTTCGTCCTTTCGAAATAAGCCCCTTTCACCCGATTTGGTTGCATTCGGGGAAGTCGGTCTTTCCGGTGAGGTTCGAAGCATTCCGCAAATTGAAGGAAGGGTAAAGGAAGCGGCAAAACTCGGCTTTAAAAGCTGTATGGTTCCGGCAACAGGGAAGGATGCTTTAAAAAATATCGACGGCATAAAAATTCTTTACGTGAATTCCGTTGCGGAAGCAATTTCGCTGATTTGATTTTTCCCGATTCGAAATAAGGGAATCCATAGAAAACAGAGAGAAAGCGGTTGAAATAATTCAGGGTAAAGGATTTTGTTCGCATGAAAAAAGGGTTGATTTACATCATCCGCTATGATATAATCTCTTTCGGTGCTGTGAAACAGCCCACAAAAGGCGAATGCCGAAAAGGATAGGGGATTGGTCAAATGGTATGATAGGGGTCTCCAAAACCTTTGGTGGGAGTTCGATTCTCTCATCCCCTGTAAACCTCGAA
>CACZRH010000034.1 GCA_902783455.1 uncultured Lachnospiraceae bacterium
GTACTCAAGAGGCCGAAGAGGCGCCCCTGCTAAGGGTGTAGGTCGGGCGACCGGCGCGAGGGTTCAAATCCCTCCTTCTCCGCAAACAAAAAAGGAAGACGAATCGTCTTCCTTTTTTTATTCAATATACTCATCATCCCGTCCCTTGCGCTTGCGGTGGCGGTTCATCGTCTTTTTACGATTTCTCGAAAACTGATATCTGGAAATAATGCTCTTCGTTATAATGACCAAAACTCCCAGCGCCACAACCGTGCCTAAGATAATCAGTGCATTTTTCACATTGATAAAAATGCCGTTCTTATTCCGGTTCGTAACGGGTTTGTTTACTTCCTCCGAAGCCTCCTCTTCACTGTGATCGTCATTAAGCTCCTCGAGTACCTCCACACTGGTTAGGGATAACTCTTCAAGCTTTGCCTTCTCCTCCGATACCGAATGCGTATGGGGATTTTTCATCTCAACCGGCCTGTCGAATTCTTCAAAAAGCGATGCGTTTTCCGCAGACATATTTAAGGCCGCCACCCCGACCGGGTTGCCGTGATAGAGATACATAACCCTCGCAATCTGCCCGGTAGTACCGTTGTTATTGGCACTTAAATCATACTGAACTTCGGCAAAATCCGCATTCTTCGGCAGGATTACAAAAGCCGAAGGGTCGATGGTCAGAATCGATTTGTTCGAACCGAACACATCCTGTCCCACGGAGAAAAATCCCGCCTGCAGCATATTCTCTTCGTCCTGATGGTCCGCAATATTAATTTTTTTAAAATTCTCGAATCCGTAGTTAAACAATGCCACCGTATCCTCGAACTGATACGGGGATTCCTCTTTCATAATGACGCAGATTAATTCCAGTCCGTCCTTCTTGGCCGCGGAAACAAGCGTCTGACGCGCCTCCGAGGTAAATCCGGTCTTGGAACCGACAAGATACTCATACTCATATTTTTTCCCTTTTACCAGCATGTTCTTGGTATTGAGTAAAAAATCATCCGGCTGCGTCTCCGTTGCCGTAAACTCACAGGACGGTGCCCGGGAAAGCGATGCTAAGTAATCATAGCCAAAATAGTATTTCGCGATGATGGCCAGATCCCTGCAGGTCGTATAATGCTGCTCATCATGAAGTCCGTTCGGGTTGGTAAAATGCGTGTTGACGCAGCCGATTTCAGCCGCCTTGTCATTCATCATTTTTACGAAGGCTTCGCGGTCGCCCTTTCCGACATGCTCCGCAATGGCGTTTGCCACCTCGTTGGCGGAAAGAATCATCATACCTTCAAGCGCCTTATTCATCGGGATGATTTCGCCGGCATCCATACCGATGTTGGAATCCCCGCGCTTTACATCATGCACGGCATCATAAGAAAATTCCACATCCTCATCCAGCTTGCAATGCTCATATGCCAGAAGTCCCGTCATGATTTTTGTCGTGGATGCGGGATAGAGCCGCTCATCGATATTTTTTGCGTATAAAATCGCACCCGTCCGGGCTTCCATTAAAATGGCACCTTCCGCCCCGATCACCGGACCTTGCGGCCAGTCGGGAATCTGGTTCGACTGAACGGTTTCGTTCATACGTGCCGCTCTTGCATCGGACAATTCATCTGCTTGTACGGTAATTCCGTTCCCGGTAAGAACAAACACCACGATCAGCAAAGTTGCCAATACTCTGCATAATATATTCCGCTGATTATTCGATTTTTCTGTATTTAAGAATCGATGTTTCATATAAATCATTTCCCTCGGAATCAATTACAACGATTGCCGGAAAATCTTCCACTTTTAGCCTCCGGATAGCTTCGGTTCCGAGATCGTCGTAGGCTACTATCTCGGAAGATACGATTGCTTTCGACAGAAGCGCACCCGCTCCGCCGATTGCCGCTAAATAGACTGCCCGGTTCCGGACAATCGCGTCATGTACTTCCTTGCTTCTTTTGCCCTTTCCGATCATGCCGAGAAGCCCCAGATCCAGAAGCTGCGGTGTATACTTATCCATACGGCTGGCCGTCGTCGGTCCTGCACTTCCGATCGGACGCCCCTCTCTTGCGGGAGAAGGCCCCATATAATAAATCATGCTTTCACGCAGATCAATCGGAAGTTCCTTTCCTTCCTGCAATGCCTCAGCCATGCGCTTGTGTGCCGCATCCCTTGCCGTATATATCGTTCCGGAAATATATACCATATCTCCGGCTCTTAATGAAACTGCTTTTTCCTTTCTGTAAGGAACATATAAATTTCTTTCCATTCTGATTCCTTTTTCCAATACTTTTTCCAAATTATCCATATCGAATTATCTGTTTCGAATCATTTATTTTTCGTTTCATCCAAAATGATTCCGTGATCCGACAGATGTTTTTATAAATCCTTAAATTACCCTCACCGCATGCCTGTTAACATGGCAGCAGATATTTACCGCAACCGGCAGACCTGCAATATGCGTCGGATAGGTCAGGACGTTTACCGCAAGGGCTGTCGTTACGCCGCCCAGACCGGCCGGTCCGATTCCGGTTTTGTTAATCTTTTCAAGAAGTTCTTCTTCGAGTTCTTTCACATAAGAGATTTCGGAATGCTCTCCAACCGGCCTTAAAAGCGCCATCTTGGATAGCTGTGCGCATTTTTCAAACGTACCGCCGACACCGACACCGACCACCATGGGCGGGCAGGCATTCGGACCGGCATCCGAAACGGCAGTCAGAACCGCATTTTTCACGCCTTCGATTCCGTCCGCGGGTTTTAGCATAAACACACGGCTCATATTTTCGCTACCGAAACCCTTCGGGGCAACCGTGATTTTTACCGAATCCCCCTCCACCGGGAAATAGTGCAAAACCGCCGGCGTATTGTCCTTCGTATTCACTCTCTCAATCGGATCCGCCACAACGGACTTGCGCAGATATCCTTCCGTATAACCGAGACGCACCCCTTCGTTTACGGCATCCGTTAAAAGACCTCCCGTAAAATGCACATCCTGTCCGACTTCCATAAAAATCACAGCCATACCGGTATCCTGACAAATCGGGATTTTGTCCGAATCCGCAATCTCCAGATTATCCAAAAGTTTATAAAGAATATCCATCCCAAGTGGAGATTCTTCTTTTTTTGCAGCCTGATTCAAAGCCGCTGCCATATCCGGTGACAGACTGTAATTTGCCTCAATGCAAAGCTCCTTTATTACATTTGTAATTTCGGATACATCAATTTCTCTCATCATTCATCCTTCCAAAAAGCCCGGTCGGTTCCACACCGCACCGGGCTTCAAAGTCTTTTATTTCATATTTTAGAATACAAATACTGCTGCGCCGTAAGCGGGAAGCGTAAACTCAATATGGTAATCCTTGTTGTCGCACATTCCCTTTACTGCAGTCAGTGTAGCCGGAATTGCTCCGTTGTTGCCGCCGAAACGTTCCTCGTCGGAATTTAAGAGCAGCTTATATTTTCCTTTCTTCGGAACACCGATCCAGAGATCTTCACGTCTCATCGGAGTCATGTTCAGAACTACGAGGATGCTGTTCTTTCCGTTCTTTGCCTTACGTACATAACTGTAAATGCTGCGATCCTTGTCATCCGCGTTCATCCACTCGAAGCCGTCCCAGCTGTTGTCAAGCTCATACAGCGACGGATACTTGTTGTAAATGCCGAGAAGCTCTTTCATGTAGTCGCTCATGCCGCGGTTTAAATGATTCTCGAGTAAGAACCAGTCGAGCTCACGCTCCTCGCACCACTCACGCTCCTGTGCGAATTCCTGTCCCATGAACAAAAGCTTCTTGCCGGAATGCGTGAACATGTAGGTCATGCCGACTCTTAAGTTCGCATACTTGTCAACCTGATAGCCGGGCATTTTATTTACCATCGAGCATTTTAAGTGAACAACTTCGTCGTGAGAAATCGGCAGGATGTAATTTTCGCTGCAGTTGTAGCTCATCGCGAAGGTCATTTTATAATGATTGTTCTTACGGAAGTAAGGATCCAGCTTCATATATTCGCAGAAGTCATGCATCCAGCCCATGTTCCACTTAAAGGTAAATCCAAGGCCGCCATCTTCGGGAGCTGCCGTAACCTTCGGCCATGCGGTGGATTCTTCCGCGATTGTGCATACACCGGGATAGGAGCCGCGCACTACGGAATTCATATGCTTGAAGAACTCGATTGCTTCTAAGTTCTCGTTTCCGCCGTACTTGTTTGCAACCCATGCGCCGTCCTGCTTGCCGTAGTCTAAATACAGCATACTTGCAACCGCATCCACACGGAGTCCGTCGATATGGAACTCTCTTACCCAGAA
>CACZRH010000035.1 GCA_902783455.1 uncultured Lachnospiraceae bacterium
AAAAAAGCAGGGAAGGACGACTGTCCTTCCCTGCTTCATATACTCTGTAATACGAAATGCCCGAAATATTATCAGCCCATTCCCATGGGACCCATGCCCTTCGGCTTTAACTGTGCTGCTTCTGCCTTTTTGATGTCATTCTGCATCACACCGCCGTGACCCTTCTGGAGCTTGGCAATGTTATTGGGAGTCAGGGCATTCTTAAATCTTTGATCATTTGCAATTTCTTTGATTCTGTCCGGAAGTTTTCCGTTTGTAGGAATCTTAACCTTTAAGGCACTCTTCTGATTATGCTCTACATGAATCAGCTCACGAAGCGCAATTACTTCGGCAATTTCCTTATCCGGAACAAGTCCTTTTCCGTTCTTGTATTTTGCATCCGCCTTGGTCTGAAGCGCTTCAATTCGGTCAATTACCTTCGGCATGTAACGGTCAATTGCGGGATCATTTTGAAGTTCTCCGGCAGGCAGATTCGTTAAATATGCCGTAAACATTTTATCCAGCCCGCCACCGTGTCCGTTTTCCGCTTTCGCGGCATTTAAAGCTGTCTGACTTAATTTCTCATCACTGACCACGCGATTTAAGAAATCATCAAAATGCTTATTATTCAGCATTTTTTTCGTTTCGTCCTGAATCGCGAAATTCGTAATCCGATCACCGTCTAAGGATGACTTTTTCCCGGGAACGGAATTTACCATTTTCCGGATTGTCATCATCTTGGCAAGATATTCCTTCACTTCAGCACGATATGTGGTATTCGGCCAGTTCTGAGGTTTCTGCATGGTTTCGATATGATTTAATGCAGTATCATTGACCAGTTTCTGGTCCTTTGTTTTCATGATATGATCAATGTTAATACCGTGATGTAAAACATCCTCCATGGCTTTCATGCCGGTTTCAAATGTATACGGATTCAGTCCGGAATCCACCATTTGTTTATAGACAGAATCCTTACTGCCGGCCATAAGCTTGCCTTCCAAGAGACTATATTGCTTCAAAAGCTGCTGTTTATTTGTACTGACGTTTACTCTGTTAGCCGCTTGATTATCCAGGCCGGTTTTTCCGGTCTGAAAAGCATTAATCATTCCACGGTATCCGTCTGCCAGATTTCGTATTTTTTCACTCTTTGTATTTTCACTTACCTTTTTTAAATTATCGGCAAGGGCCTGCACATTCTTAAAATCCGTGCATCCCGGATCCAAAAAGTTCTTTCCGTAATTGGAAACTTCATCCAGTTTCTTAACATCCGTAACCTTTTCGGTATTCATCGGTCTTAAATCCTTATGTTTTTTCGGATCAAAAACCTTTTTCTTTGATTCTTCCTTAATTTTATCGATATCAATTTTTTCACCGGAAATCCTGGAAATATTGGAAAGAGCTTTATCCATCGTTTCCTCGATTTCCTGCTTGCTTACATTCGGATTCTTACGGGAATAATCATCAATGATTCTCTGATAATTGCTTTTTCCTTCTCCGTCTTTAAGATATTTTTCGAGTTCCGGCATTGTTTTAACCGCCTCATTAATATCCACAACTTTTACTAATTTAGTATCCGCATATAAAAGATTGTACATAGCGGTAGCAAATCCACCAAGGGAGTCTTTCATGAAAGTGCCACCCCATGTATCCAGCTCTTCCATCATACTGATGAAATTTTCCGTAGCCTGATATGCTATTAAATCCGTATTCTTCTTTATTGCATCTTTTCTGATTTGTTCAACTGACTTAGGCATAATATTAATCTCCTTTTTTGTCTATGAATTCAATAATTCCGTTATTTTCCGGACTGTTTTATTGAATTGATTTAAAATGCTTAAATGATATTTTTTCGTATCATCTTTTCAGACTATAAACCCTGTTGTCCAACAGATGTCCAACAAATAATGAAAAAATTTGAAAAAATATCCGGTACCTTTTTGCTGTACCGGATATTCGATCTGTCTTAAAAATATTTCAGAATTTCTGCATAAATATATGAACCCGCATTTTTTCTGTCGTTATAGATTGTCTGTTATCCCCTATTCTTCGTCTCCGTTACCGTTTCCGTCATCATCTTCATCTTCTTCGGTCGGGAAAATCAGATTTTCTTCTTCTTCGTCATCCTCCGAATCAATGAATTTCTGATCTTCGGGAATTTCTTCCAAAGCATCATCAACATTGGAATATTCCACATCTCCGTCACTTACCTTTTCACGTACCTTCGCAATCTTGGCAACCGTTACTTTTTTGTCGAGATTGATTAACTTCACACCGGAAGTATTTCGGCCGATGGTGGAAATATCGCCCATCGGAATCTGTATGATGACTCCGGCAGAGGTAATAATCATGATTTCATGATCATCATTTACGGCTTTTACTCCGACTAAATTTCCGGTCTTTTCGGTAATCTTATAACATTTTACGCCCTTACCGCCTCTGTGCTGCAAATGAAATTCTTCCAGATAAGTACGTTTGCCGATACCTTTTTCGGATACCACAAGAAGGGAATCGCCCTGGTGATCCAGCTGCATGCCGACGATTTCATCTTCGTCATTTAAGTTCATGCCGATGACACCCATCGAGGAACGTCCGGTTGCACGTACATCGGTTTCCTTGAAACGGATACACATACCGAATTTGGTCACAAGGAAAATCTCGGTATCCTTATCAGTGGATTTTACTTCGATTAATTCATCATCCTCACGCAGATTAATGGCGATTAAACCGCTCTTCCGGATATTTGCAAATTCATTCAGCGGAGTCTTCTTTACGGTACCCTTTCTGGTTACCATGAAGAGGTTTCGATCATCATCCATGTTCTTAATCGGAATGATGGCGGATATTTTTTCACCCGGATTTAACTGAAGCAGGTTAATGATTGCCACACCTCTGGAGGTTCTTCCGGACTCCGGAATTTCGTAAGCCTTCATACGGTATACACGGCCGAAGTTGGTAAAGAACATCACGTAATGATGCGTCGTGGTCATCAAAAGATCTTCGATATAGTCATCTTCAATCGTGCTCATACCCTTGATTCCGCGACCGCCTCTGTGCTGGGACTTAAAGTTATCCACGGTCATACGTTTTACATATCCCAAAGAGGACATTGCAATGACGGTATTTTCATTCGGAACCAAATCTTCGGAAGAAATATCATAAACATCATATCCGATGGAAGTTCTTCTCGGATCCGCATATTTATCACGGATAATAAGAATTTCTTCTTTGATTACTCCGAGTAAAACTTTTTCGTCCGCAAGGATGGATCTTAAGTATTCGATTCTTGCAAGGAGTTCCTTATGCTCATTTTCAAGCTTTTCTCTTTCCAAGCCGGTCAGAGCACGAAGTCTCATTTCCACAATTGCATTCGCCTGAATTTCGGATAAATCAAAGCGTTCCATCAACCGTGTTTTCGCAACATTTACGTTTTCACTGCTTCTGATAATCTGAATGACTTCATCAATGTGATCGAGTGCAATTAATAAACCCTGAACGATATGATCACGTTCCAAGGCTTTCGTTAAATCAAACTGCGTTCTTCTGGTAACAACTTCCTTCTGATGATCCAGATAGCAGTTTAACATCTGCAAAAGATTTAATACCTTCGGCTCGTTATTTACCAAAGCCAGCATGATTACACCGAATGTATCCTGCAGCTGGGTATGCTTAAAGAGGTGATTTAACATGATATTCGGATTCACATCACGACGAAGTTCAATTACAATACGCATACCTTCACGGTTTGTCTCGTCACGAAGATCCGTAATACCGTCTAATTTCTTATCCTTTACAAGCTCCGCAATTTTTTCAATCAGACGGGCTTTATTTACCATATAGGGAAGCTCCGTTACGATGATACGGTTCTTTCCGTTGGAAAGTGTTTCAATATCGGTCACCGCACGAACCCTGATTTTACCGCGTCCGGTACGATATGCTTCTTCGATTCCCCTGGTTCCGAGAATCATTGCTCCGGTCGGAAAATCGGGGCCCTTTACGATTTCCATGACCTCTTCAATTTCCGTATCACGGTCTTCTTCAATGTGATTATCGATAATTTTTACAACCGCATCAATGGTTTCACCTAAGTTATGAGGCGGAATATTGGTAGCCATACCGACTGCGATACCGGTTGTACCGTTTACCAGAAGGTTCGGATAACGGGAAGGAAGTACGGTAGGCTCTTTTTCGGTTTCGTCAAAGTTCGGTACAAAATCCACGGTATCCTTATTGATATCCGCCAAAAGCTCGGTTGCGATTTTGGAAAGTCTTGCTTCGGTATAACGCATTGCCGCAGCGCCGTCACCGTCGACGGAACCGAAGTTTCCGTGACCGTCTACCAAAACGTTTCTCATGGACCATTCCTGCGCCATATTGACCAATGCGCCGTAAATGGAGGAGTCACCGTGAGGATGATATTTCCCCATCGTATCACCGACTATACGCGCCGATTTACGATGCGGTTTATCCGGTGTATTTCCAAGCTCTAACATTGCATACAGGATTCTTCTCTGTACCGGCTTTAATCCGTCCCTGACATCCGGAAGGGCACGTGCCGCGATAACGCTCATCGCATAATCGATATAGCACGTTTCCATGGTATTTTTTAAGTCAACCTGTTCTATTTTGTCATAAGTAAGGTCTTCCATTTAATCTAACTCCTTATATATCAATCACTTTCCTTCAATTCCATATTTCATAAATCGAAACAGGAAATTGTCAGTATACTTAAATATCCAGATTCTTTACGAACTTCGCATTCTCTTCAATGAATTCACGTCTGGGTTCTACTTTATCACCCATTAAAATGGTAAACGTCAAATCCGTTTCGGATTCCACTTCGCCTTCCATCGTAACGCGCTTTAAAATACGACGTTCCGGATCCATGGTGGTTTCCCAAAGCTGCTCTGCATCCATTTCACCAAGACCTTTGTATCGCTGAATTTTATTATTGGAATCGCGTCCTACTTCACCCAAGATATTATTTAATTCATCATCCGAATATGCATACCAGATTTTTTTATTTTTCTCCAGCTTATAAAGAGGAGGGGTAGCAAGATATACATGTCCCTGCTTAATCAATTCCGGCATAAACCGGTAAATGAAGGTAAGCAAAAGTGTACTGATATGAGCACCGTCAACGTCGGCATCGGTCATGAGAATAATCTTATGATAACGAAGCTTTGAAATATCGAAATCATCATGAATACCGGTACCGAATGCTGTAATCATTGCTTTAATTTCGGCATTTGCATAAATCTTATCCAGTCTTGCTTTTTCCACATTCAGAATTTTACCGCGAAGGGGTAAAATCGCCTGCGTGGCACGGGATCTTGCAGTCTTAGCCGAGCCGCCCGCGGAATCTCCTTCGACGATATAGATTTCGCAGTTTTCCGGATTCTTATCGGAGCAATCCGCAAGCTTTCCCGGAAGTGCCATACCTTCCAAAGCGGTTTTTCTTCTGGTTAAATCCCTTGCTTTTCTTGCTGCCTCTCTTGCACGCTGTGCAAGAATGGATTTTTCACAGATGATTTTCGCAATGGTAGGATTTTGTTCCAGATAATAAGTAAGCTGCTCGCTTACAATGGAATCCACCGCAAGACGTGCCTCGGAATTTCCGAGTTTCTGTTTTGTCTGACCTTCAAACTGGGGATCTCCGATTTTTATCGAAATGATAGCGGTTAATCCTTCACGGATATCTTCACCGCTTAAATTCGGTTCGGATTCTTTTAATAATTTATTATTTCTCGCATAATCATTAAATGTCTTCGTTAAGGCATTTCTGAAACCTGCAAGATGGGTTCCTCCTTCCGGAGTTGTTATATTATTTACGAAGCTGTAAGTACTTTCATTGAAAGAATCATTATGCTGGACTGCTACTTCCACATAAACATTATTTTTTGTTCCTTCGAAATAAATGACATCCGAATAAAGAGGAGTCTTTCCTCTGTTTAAATAGGTTACGAATTCCTTAATACCGCCTTCATAATGGAAAGATGCTTCTCTTCCTTCTCCTCTTTCATCTTTTAAAGAGATTCTGATTCCCTTGGTTAAAAATGCGGTCTCACGAAGTCTTGTACGAAGGGTATCATAATCATAAACCGTATCTTCAAAAATCTGAGGATCCGGAGAAAAGGTTACCTTTGTTCCGGTATGACCTTCCTCACAGGTACCGATTTCACGAAGAGGGAAGCATACCTGACCTCTCTCATAACGCTGCATATATACCTTTCCGTCACGGCATACTTCTACTTCCAACCAGGTGGATAATGCATTTACAACAGATGCACCTACACCGTGAAGACCACCGGATACCTTATATCCTCCACCGCCGAATTTACCGCCGGCATGAAGCACGGTAAATACAACCTCCACTGCCGGAAGACCCGCTTTATGATTAATATCAATCGGAATACCACGTCCGTTATCGATAACCGTAATGGAATTGTCTTCATGAATGGTAACCTGTACTTCCGAACAATATCCCGCAAGTGCTTCGTCAATTGAGTTATCTACAATTTCATATACCAAATGATGTAATCCGGTAGAAGATGTGCTTCCGATATACATTCCGGGTCTTTTACGAACTGCTTCCAATCCCTCCAGTATCTGGATCTGATCTCCGCCGTACTCCTGATTTACACCCATTTTTTTCCTCCGTTTAACCTTATCTTTACTCAATAATCCTTAAATTTATTAATCATTAAAATTATTTAAACAATATTTTTAACTATTCTTCTTTCTTCATCTCTTCTACAGAGCCGCTTGTTACTTTATAAATTTTATTAATTTCAAACCTACCGTTTACAAAATCATCAAGTCCCGTACAGGTTATAATTGTCTGTACATTTCCGATGGTATCCAATAAAAAATTCTGACGATTTGAATCAAGTTCTGATAATACATCATCCAATAAAAGAATCGGAACGTCTTTTGTCAGTTTTTTTACCAGTTCGATTTCTGCCAATTTCAAAGAAAGAGCCGCAGTTCTCTGTTGTCCCTGCGAACCGAATTTACGAATATCAATTCCGTTTACTTCAAAAATAAAATCATCTCTGTGAGGACCTACGGAAGTAATTTTTGATTTTAAATCCCTGTCTTTGGATGTATTTAAATTCTCTTCATAATCCTCAATGGAAGTATTCGGATCATAAAGAATCTTTATTTCTTCCGTTCCGCCGGATAATTTTTTATGAATATCAAAAATAATATCATTTAACTGACTAATAAACTGAATTCTTCTCTCGATAATCTTACTTCCGTAAGAAATCATCTGACTGTCCCAAATTGTAAGGGTTTCTCTTAAAGTGGGATTAAAATAAATATCCTTTAAAAGAGAATTTCTCTGATTTACGATTTTATTATAATTTGTCAGATTATATGTATAAAACGGATCCAGCTGGCAAAGCTCCATATCTACAAAATGCCGCCTGTTCTGAGGTCCTTCTTTGATGATATATAAATCTTCCGGAGAAAAAAGCACTACATTTACGGTACCAAGAATATCCGCTGCTTTCTTTACCTTTTCCTTATTCAGCGCAATAATCTTATTTTTATTGGAACGAAGATGCATATCAATCCTGGTTTCTTCATTCGCTTTTTCTAAAAATATTCTTAAATGAGATTCGCTTTCTCCGAATTTAATAACATCCCGGTCCTTACATCCTTTGTATGATTTGGTAATAGCAAGGAAAAAAATAGCCTCTAAAATATTTGTTTTACCCTGCGCATTATCCCCGAAAAGAATTGTGGTTCCTTTATCAAATTCAATATTTAAATTTCCGTAATTTCTGAAATTTTCCAGTTCAAGAGTTTTAATATACATGAATCTGCTTACCCTTATACTCCACAATATCTCCCGGATGGATTTTTTTACCACGCTCTAAGGCAACTTCTCCATTTACCTTAACCAGTCCTTCGGATATTTCAAACTTTGCATCGGAACCGTTACTGATTAAATTAACGGCTTTCATCAGCTGGCAAAGCTTTATATATTCTCCTTTTAATTTAAACTCTTCCATTTTTTTCTTTTTCCAATATAAATCTGTTTTTATCAGGCATCTACACTTAAATTAACGGGAAGAATCATATAAATATAGGATTCACTGTCATCCCTGATAAAGCAGGGCGATTTGGGAGATGTAAAATACATGCTGATGGTTTCATCATCAATAACCTTTAATGCATCAATTAAATATTTTGGATTAAATCCTATCTTTAAATCATTTCCTTCTTTTTCCACGTCAATTTTTTCATTCATGCTGGCCAAAGTGGAATTCATATAAATCTGCATTAAATTATCACTCATGGAAAATACAATTGCCTTCTTATCTCCGTCTCTGGCAATTGTCATGGATCTGTCCACGCATTCATACAAACTTCTCTTATTGATTCGAAGCTTCGTGGAATAATCCCTGGAAAGAACATTATCAATATTAAAGAATTCACCGTCAATCAGTCTGGTTACAAATGTTGTATTATCAAATGTAATAACCAGATGATTATCCGTGAAATGAAGAACTACTTCATTATCGGTTTCTTTTCCGAGAATATTAAATAAATCATTCAGGCTCTTGCCCGGAACGATGATTTTTTTATTTAATTCCTTATCTTCTATTTCAATTCTTCGAATGGATACTCTCTGTCCATCCAGGGAAACAACTCTTAAGAAGCCGTTCTTAATTTCAAATAATTCACCTCTTAAGGTTTTATTTGCTTCATTATCACTGATGGAAAAAATCGTCTGACGGATAATTTCCTTTAAGGACATTTCCCGAAGCACCATATTTTCCTTCAAATCAAAATTAGGGATATCATTAAAGGTATCCGTTTCTTTTCCGGAAATATTATCAAATACACTGGCTCCGCTTATAATGCAGGCTTTTAATTTAGAATCACTGGTAATATTAATTTCATCTTCCGGCATTTTACGGATAATATCCTGTAAAAATTTGGATTCTAAGCAAATCTTTCCTTCTTCCAAAACTTTTGCAGGAATAATACACTCAATTGCCATTTCCATATTATTGGCAACGAGTCTTACCTCTTCCATTCTGGCTTCTACTAATATACAATCTGCGTTTGATAAATTGGATTTTAAAGGAACTGCTTTGATAACTGTAGAAATTGCATTCTGAAGATCACTTTTGGAAACTACAAAATTCATT
>CACZRH010000036.1 GCA_902783455.1 uncultured Lachnospiraceae bacterium
CCATGTAGCGGTCTGCTGAACAACTTTGTTCATCTTTCCGGATGCGAACTGAGCGTCAAGAGCACCGGTACGTCCGATCTGTGCGTCAGAACCCATAGCACCCTGAATGTGAATTACATTGTATTCAGAAAGGTTCTGGGAAAGTAACCATTCAACTGCCAGATCACCTTCAGCTGCCATGTCGGAAACAACTGCTGCTTCATAAAGGCTTTCATCAACATCGATCATACGGTCGAAGAGATAAACTTTAATTCCTGCTTCCTGAGCTTTCTTTAAAACTTCGTCCCAGCCTGTGGTCTCTGCTGCGGAGATTAAAAGGTAATCAACACCGTCTGTAATAAATCCCTGAGCTGCCTGAAGCTGTTCGTCGTTCTTTAAGCTGTAGAAGGTCTTTAACTCGTAGCCATTGTCAGCGGAGAAAACTGCTTCCATGTCTTTTACGTTAGCTTCACGATAACCGGACTCTGAAGGGGGGTTGTTTACAACGCCGACTTTGATGGTTCCGGAAGCTACAACTGCGGGTTCATTTCCTCCAGCGGGCTCATTTCCTCCTGCAGGTGCGGTTCCACCGGTACAACCTGTTAACAATAAGCTAACTGCAAGTGTTCCAGCCAATAACAAACTTCCAAACTTTTTCTTCATTTTGTTTTCCTCCTTAATAAATTATAGTCGTTTGCGACTGTTTACATGTATGATAGCGCATACACAAAAGGAGGTAAATCAAGATTGATTCTGACTTGGTTGAAAATAATATCAGATTATCGATGCATTTTTCAAAACGGTTAAAAATTATCTCATTCCGGTTGATTTTGATACTGCGCACGATATTCAGAAGGGGTCATCCCGGTATTTTTCTTAAAAATATAACTGAAATAATGGGAATCATTATACCCCGTCTCATGGGCAATCTGGGAATTCTTATAAGAAGTATTCCGTAAGAGTTCCTTTGCCTTATTGAGTCTTAGATGAATCAGATACTCCGTAAACGTCTGCCCCGTTGCCTGTGAAAAAACCGCAGAAAAACGGCTCTTACTCATATTCACGGCATCTGCAACGTCCGGAAGCATAAGATTCGGATTGGAATAATTTTGAGACATATATAATTTTGCTTCATTAATAACGGCCGGCATTTCGTCCGTTACGTCTTTCATTTCACGAACACCTAAAATAATCGCATTCTCTTCTTTTCTTTCCACTAAAAGATGACGGATGTGTCTGGCGGATTTAAAGCTGTGGATGATCTGCTTTGGTGTATCGACAATCTCGCCGATTCCGATTCTGATTTCACCACAGCCCGTGCGCTGCAATTCCTGCACCATCGAAGTAGCAAGGGAATACGCCTTTTCCTCTGCATCCTCATTATTATCTCCCAAAACCAGCAGACGTGTACCTACTCTGCCGGGAGAAGAAAGGACATCTCCGTTTCCGGTTTCCGTCAGGATACCAACTGCCTCCTGACCGGTCGACGTGGGATGAAAAGCCGCATCAATTACAACATAACATGGTGCAGGCAGGGAACATCCCATAGCAGCAAGCTGCTTTAAAACATCTTCTGCATCATCTTCCACGGCTTCATCCGTAAAAAGAGAACCTAAAAGCTTTTCCTTCAGGAATTTATCGTCATTTCCCATACGTGCTCTTAAGCTCGAGGCATGCGCAAGCTGTTTTCTTTCCTCATCAATCTGCTTACTGATTTTATCCAGCGCTTCCTTTAAATCCGCTGCATTAATCGGCTTTAACAGATACTCCCTTACGCCCAGATTAATGCACTGTCTGGCATATTCGAATTCATCGTAACCGCTTAGAACAATGATACCGATCCACGGCATCTGCACGCGAAGAACCCTGCAGAGTTCCAGCCCGTCCATGAAAGGCATTTTGATATCCGTAATCACAATATCGGGATTGGTATCACGTATCATCGGAAGTGCCATTTCACCGTCCGGAGCCTCTCCGACTAATGTATACGGCGTTTCCTCCCACGGAAAGGATTCGCGGATTCCCTCTCTTATAACGATTTCATCATCAACCAGAAACACTTTCATTTTCGTAAATCTCCTCTTTCGTCCTGCACGGCACCTTAAAGCAGACCTCCGTGCCGCCCTGACCGCTTGTAATCTGCAGACCCTCCGGTTCATTATAATAAAGCCGGATTCTCATATTGACATTGACTAAACCGAAGCCGCCGCTGCCCTCGCTGACATTGGGATTTTCTTTCCGAATCCGCTTATTCAGTTCTTCTAACTGTTCCGGGGTCATGCCGCATCCCGTATCTTTTACACAGAAAACAAGATTTCCTTTTTCTTCCCTTGCAATTACATAAATCGTTCCGCCGCCGCGCTTAATCTTGATTCCGTGATAAAGCGCGTTCTCGACAAGCGGCTGCAAAAGCAGTTTTAAAATATAGTAATGCCCGATTTCATCCGGAATGTCAATCTCATACTTCATGATATCACGGTATCTGGTCTGCTGAATTTTCAGATATCCTTCAATATGCTTCTTTTCCTGGCTGAGCGGAATCCAGTCGGCACCGGAGGATAAAGAGATTCGGAAAAAATCGCTTAAGGAGCTGGTAAGACCGATAACCTCTTCCGTCTCGCCCGCTTCAGCTTTCCATACGATGGCATCCAGGGTATTATACAGAAAATGCGGATTAATCTGCGCCTGAAGGGTACGAAGCTCGGCTTTTCTCAAACGCTTCGCATCCTGTTCGCTTTTTTTCATCATGGCTTCCAGACGGTCCGCCATGTTATTTACCTGCATGGTAAGATTTCTAAGCTCCGTAACGTCCGTATCCGTAATTCTGGCATTCAGGGTTCCGTCCGCCAAAACCGCCGTCACTTCTTCCAGCTTCTCAATCGGCTTGCGAACCAGAGCAGCCGTGGATTTCATGGATTTTCTTCTGACCAAAATGGCAGCAATTACAATCAGACCCTCAACTACGGCAGTAATCACGATAATGATTCTTAAGGTCATACTCATCTTCGCCGTCGAGGTAATCTCAAGCGCGATATATTCATTTAACATGCTGTCAACCAAAGCTGCGACATCTCTTACTTCAACAAGCACCGCTTCGTTTTCGACAACCGGAACATCCGCGGACATATTATCCCGGATTTTGTCGACATAGTTTTCGAGCGTTTCCATCGTCCGCCCGGCCACAATCAGCGAAAGTCTGTTTTCTTCACCGGTCTGACGGGTGACATCCTCTATTGTTTCATTTACTTCAATAATTAATTTATAAATATTGCTCTGTGGAAAGGTTTCCCGGCCGCTTACGATATTCCAGGCTTTTTCCGGTATTTCATCGGCTACGACCGTCTTAAGCTCCGTGATTCTGCCCATTCTCTGAATGGCACTGTGATATTTTGCGGCATAAACAAGCATCAAAACCAGACTGATAATAATGGGGATCACCAGCATTAAAACCAGTTTGTGGCTTAAATCATTAATCTGCCCGAGAATACTTTTTTCTTTTTTAATCCGTTCCATTCTTCATCCCAAACATCTTCCGGTTTTCTTTAATATCCTCTCGGTGCGATATTCGAAAGATCCTGTTCATCCGAAAAAATCTGTTCCTCCGGATGAATCAGCTTTTCCACTTCTTCGCCGTTATTTAAACGAATGGCTGTCTCCATCACTTCTTTTCCAAGCTTTGGTGTACATTCCACAACACAGTTTATCTTTCCGGATTTCAAAACATCAATGGCATCCTGTCCGCCGTCAATGGAGATAATAATCATATCCTGTCCCGGAACAAACCCGGCCGCTTCAATCTCGGGAAGCGCTCCGAGCGTCATTTCGTCATTATGCGAATAGACAACGTCAATTTTATCCCCATAACGGTCAAGAAGAGTTTTCATGCATTCCGCTCCGCGGCTTTTTAAAAAATCGCCGTCAATACTTTCCAGAATATGCATGCGCTCATCCTGTGCGATTGCATCCGCAAAGCCCGCCTGTCTTTGCCGCATGGGCGTTGAATTGTCGGTTCCTGTAATCTCAACGATATTTACATCATCAAGTCCCAGGGCATCCGCTTTCCGGATCAGGTACTCTCCTGCCATCACACCCTCTTTATAGAAATCGGCACCGATTAAGCAGGCCGTAAGTCCTTCCTCCTTGCTGCTGATATCCCGATCCACCAAAATCACGGGAATCCCGGCATTTTTCGCCTCTAAAAGGACATTATCCCAGCCTTCTTCCACAATCGGGGAAAATGCTATAACATCCACCTTATATGCAATAAACCGTCTGATTGCGGCAATCTGATTTTCCTGCTTCTGATTTGCATTTTCAAACATCAGACTGATGCCGTAATTTGCCGCCTGCTCTTCGATATCATTCGTATTTCCGATTCTCCACGCACTCTCCGAACCAATCTGTGAAAAGCCCAACAAAAGCTCCGGATTACTTTGCGTATTTTCCTTATTCTGACAGCCGAAAAACAGGGATATTGCCATGAGGATACTCATGGTTATGATTATAATTCCGATTTTTTTTAATTTCATTCTCTCTTCCCCCTTCGCCTATTATAACAGAAGAAATGTTCAAAATCATCTTATGAATGGGTAAAAATATCCGAAACTCTTGTTTCAAAAGAAAAAAAGATGCATACTTTATATCATGGGAAAAATATCGGAATTTATCTTTAAGGAAACAAAAATCAAAAATGAAACCAAACGGATGACGGTTTTAATCAGAGAACTGTGTCTTTCTTTTCTTGCGCTTTCCCTGATAAATTTCCTTATGAATGCCATTTTACTTCATTCCATTGCAGGATGTGCTTTATGGTTTTTCATGCTCATCACGGACGGTCTGACATTTACCCTGTCATATTATGCCCCGAAAAAAACGCTGCTTCGGGTTTTCATCATTCAGAAAATCGCATGGATTATTGCTTCCATCGTTATTTTCGGCTGGGACGGCGGATATCAGTTTTTCCTGGTTCTGTTAATCATTCTGTATTCCTTCGGTGAGGCCGGATACACTAATAAGAAGCTGATTTTCAACTTTTTCTGTTTCGTTTTGTTTATTGTATTTTTGGAATTTTATAAAGGAAAAGAAGGTCTGGTATCCATTGCCGGAATCGAAAAAATCATAGAAACCTTCAGCACACTGGTTTTCTGTATGGACGTTGCCTTTGTCGCAACCTCCTTCAGCAGAGAGAGCCAGGAAATCGAAGAAAAAATCGTCAACTACAATAAGCAGCTGGAAATCGAAGCCGGAACGGATGCTCTTACCGGGCTGAAAAACAGAAGAAGCACCACTGAATACATCCGCTCCCTCGTGAAGGAAAGCCGGACTTTCAGCATCTGTATCTGTGACATCGATTTTTTCAAAAAAGTAAACGATACCTACGGGCACGAATTCGGCGATGATGTTTTGATCGCAATTTCGGACGTGTTTAAGAAAAGGGCAGCGGAAAATGTCCATTCCTCCAGATGGGGCGGCGAGGAATTTTTGCTGATTTTCCCCGATTTAAACGGGGACGATGCCTACTTAAAGGTACATGACATCGGAGATGAAGTAAAAAAAATATCCGTTCCGCACGGTGATGATACGGTCAGTGTAACCATGACCTACGGTTTGTCGGAATATTCCCTGACCAGAAACTTAGAGGAAAACATCAAGGAAATCGACGAAAAACTGTACATGGGCAAGACTGCCGGAAGAAACCGCATCGTTTATTAAACATGCTAAACTGAAAGTATGTAATAAAGAACATCACCTGTTAAACATACTGAATATAAATAAAGAAAAGGATTATTTTCCTGATGAGTATCTTACAGTTTTTGATGGTGATTCTGATTTTTATCGTATTAATCGGAATCATAAATGAAAAATATCTGCATATTCAATCCGATATTGCGTTAATTATGTTTTCGTTTTTGATTTCGCTTACGCTTTTGATTATCGGAAATGTACTGAATATCGGGCTGATTAACTCGTTTATCTCCGGTCTCGGGGATTTCGGATTCGAAGAATATTTAATGGACGGCGTGCTTTGCTTTATGCTCTTTGCAGGAGCCAGCAAGGTAAACATGCATAAATTCCGCCAAAATGTCCGGGCGATAAGTCTCCTTGCACTTTTAACCACAATGCTTTCATCGGTATTTTACGGGGTTTTATTCTTCGGGGTTTCCCATCTGTTCGGACTCGGAATGGATCTGCTTACCTGTATTCTTTTGGGATGCGTTGTTTCTCCGACCGATCCGATTGCCGCTACGGGTATTCTTAACAAAATCGGTTTATCCAAAAATGTCTGTTCCGTTATCGAAAACGAATCCCTTTTTAATGACGGAACCGGTGTAACGCTGTTTATTTTTGTCAGAAGTCTCGTCAGTCACAGCGGGGAAAGCAATTTTATCATTTTGATGTTAAAAGAAATCGTCGGTGCGGTTGCCGTCGCTTTCGCAGTTTCTTTCATCCTCTTCAAGCTCATGAAGATTACAAGGGATCCGATTAAATACATCCTGATTTCACTGCTTGATGTTTCCCTGGTATATATGATCTGCGAATTTATGGGATTCTCGGGAGTCATCGCAAGCGTCGTATGCGGAATGTATTTTTCCGTTGCTCTTTCAAAGATGGAAAGACGGGTTAAGGTAATCGACCCTGATGAGCTTTATTTAAACTTCTGGGAAATCATAGAAAGTCTTTTAAATTCCATACTCTTTGTAATGATCGGCCTTTTGGTACTGGATTTGGAAATCAGCAAATACATTTTTATCATTATTCCGGCCGCTATCATTATCAACATTCTGGCAAGATGTTTTGGTGTGTCGGCAAGCAGTATTCTTACCGGGACAAGAAACATTCCCGGTAATTACAACACCGTGGAATATATGATTCTGATGACCTGGTCGGCATTAAAAGGCGGCCTGTCGCTTGCGCTTGCCATCGGAACACAGGAATTCCTGCCGCCCGAAACCTACGTCATCTTCATGGATGTCACCTATATTACAATCTTTTTCACGGTGCTCGTGCAGGGCTTAACCGTTAAGAAAGTATATTTTGCTCTTGAAAAGCATAAGAGTGCAAGAATGTTAAAAAACAGAAGCGCCGGGTAAAAAATGACACACTACCCCCGTCACCTTGTGTCATTTCTGTGGCAAAAATGACACAACAACCCCGTCACCTTGTGTCAAAAATGAGGTAAGAAAATGAAAATACTAATTGTCGGTGCAGGTCGCACCGGATGCTCCCTGATTGAAGCATTAGCAAGAAAAAATTACGATATCACCATCATCGAAAAAGACAAAAAGACGGTTGATGCAATCACCGATAAATATAACGTAAGCGGTTATGTCGGAAGCGGTGCGTCAAAGCAGAGTCTTCTGGCGGCAGGCGCGGATACGGCCGATATTCTGTTTGCCCTGACACCGATAGACGAAATCAATATTCTCAGCTGCATGCAGGCGAAAAGACTCGGCACTCTCCGATGCGTTGCACGTGTATTTCAGCCGGATTTCGCAGCGGAGAAAAAAACGTTTGAGCAGGAACAGCATATCGATTATATTTTTAACCCGAAATACGATATGGCGGAAGAAGCGGCTTTAAGCATCGGCCTTCCCGGAATCGTAAAGCCCGACGGAACCTTCGAAGGTTTCATGCAGATGATTACCGTTACCGTTTTGCCGAACTCTCCTCTCGCCGGAAAATCCTTAATTGATATCCGTCAGGAACTGGATGTCAACATCTTAATCGGAACGGTATTAAGAGAAGGGA
>CACZRH010000037.1 GCA_902783455.1 uncultured Lachnospiraceae bacterium
AACCTGTATTTGATACTTATTCTTTAAAAGATGCATCCAAGGATGAAATAAAATCAGTTGAGCAAGGTAAGGGATAAAATAAGGAATTTATAAGAGCATGAAAGAAATAACATTTGATGAATTAAAAGAATTGTCAGATGAATCCTATGAGTTGATAGATATAAGAGATGAGGGGCTCATTGCCTACGGTATGATTTCGGGAGCTGTTCATATTTTGTTGATGAATTGGAGAACAGCGAAGAGCTTGCAAATATTTCAAAGGAAAAGAAATTGATTTTTTATTGCGAGATGCTGGAAAAATTGCGGGTTATGTTTTTTATAATAGAAAGAGGCTTTTTGTGCGGTAATGAACAAGGTACTATGTCGGAAGAAACATTTTTTAATTATTTGTATAAATTTGATGCTAAGGCTGAAGTGGTTAACTTTTATAAGGAGTGTTTGGACAATAATAAACGAGGTGTTTATTGAATAAACATAATATGCGTTACAATAAATAATATCTTTTTGTTTGCGTTTTGGAAATCCTTTGGCCGATGACCACAAGGATGGATGTGTACTATATGAAAAACGCAATCGGTTGCAGGCACTGACGACATCTGAAAATAACAATTAAATTACATATTCATCGATAGGTAAGATGGTGTGAGACATAACTTTTTGGATGAATATTAATTTCGTCAACGGGGACAGAGTTTAGCGACGAAAAATGACGCGAATTATAAAAAACATGAAGGGGGACCAAAAATGAATAAAGATCGATTGGGTGCTTTTATGGATGCGGTTATCGCGATAATAATGACTATTCTTGTTTTGGAATTGGAAAAACCGTCTGAGCCGACGTTGGAAGCTTTTTGTAATTTAAAAATAAACTTTGCTACATATGCACTGTCATTTTTATGGCTTGCAGCGATGTGGATGAGCATACATAACGCATGGCATGAGGTTGAACAAATTTCAAATCGAACGATTTGGCTTGGCATGGGACTTTTGTTTTTTGCGTCATTATTTCCATATGCGACAAGCCTTGTTGCAACATATTTTACGAGCAAGGTTGTACAGGGATTTTACGGTATCGTAGTAATCGCAACAACTGTTATGATGATGCTTATTTACAGCAGCCTTGAAAAGGACGATAACAGGGAAAATGTGGTTAAATATATGAAAAGGGTTAACGGATTTCTTGCTGTTGATGTTTTAATAAAAGTTTTATGTGCGGTTTTGGGAGTGCTGTTCTGGCCGCCGCTTGTATCTATCGGCGTATTGGCAGCAGCCGTATTTATTATGGTTGTAAGGAAAAAGGCTTAGTTCGGGAACGGTGACGATATAATTCGTTTGGTAAGGAAAGTTAAAACAAATGATTATAAGAGAACTATGCTGTCAGAATGTATAAAAAAGTCGGCTTTGAAATTGCAGATGAAAATGAAGAAGAGTATATAATGGTTTGTGAATTGGAAACCAACCCCGTATCCGGTGATTGATGAGTGAAGTGAAATTATAGATGGAGAATAAAAATGTCAGTAGAAAACGGTGAGTGGATCATGCATGGACTTGATTGGGATAATCCTTATCGAATCAAGACATGGCAGGAGCTTGTGAATTGGATAAATGAGATTGGTTTTCTTCCGCTTTTCGGAAATGAAGTGGAAGGCTTTTCTGCGGAAGAGCACACTTCACCTGACTATTGGTGGTCGGGAATTAAGAAGGAGGATCCTTGGGAATGGAGAGAAATTATTGCGGCAAGTCATAAGGTGGCTTACGGAAAATTCTTTGGAAACAAGGCAGGTTTTATCAGTTTAAAATGGCTGCCGTATTTTGCGAATTTCAGACGTTCGGGATATGATTTTGATTCCCGTTATCAGGATGGATTGGCCGACCGAAGAGAGAAGATAATTATGGATTATTTCATCGGTGAAGATGAAGATGGAGAAACTGTATTTAAAAATGACAGGATATTATCAACGGAACTTAAGAAGCTGGCTGGCTTTGGAAAAGGCAGAGAGAAAAATTATCCGGGCATTATAACAGGGCTTCAGATGAAAACTTATCTTGTGATCACAAAGGTATTCAAAGAAAGACTTAAAGTGGCGGCAAAATTATGGAAAATCGTGAGAGATTCGGATATGAAAAAAGAATATTCGCAT
>CACZRH010000038.1 GCA_902783455.1 uncultured Lachnospiraceae bacterium
AACGGCGACAGCGGCGAGTATGAATACTATATGGTAACCGCCGAAAACTTTCAGGAAGAAGGCAGAGTTCCGGAAGAGTACCTTGGCTTGTGGATAGCGGATTTCGGTGTTGTTTATTACTTTCAGATTGATGAAGACGGGACATGGAACGAGACAAGCAACGATGACAGTTACAGTGATTCCGGTTATGCGTTATATGACGGGGAATATATCACTCTTTACAGGCAGAACGGGGATGTTGCAAAGAAACTGTTCTGCTATGATGACAGTAAACTGGTTGATGAAGACGGCGGAGTTATAGTGCGTGAGAAGGACTATGTTCCAATCGGTAAATAGAAGGCTGTGTCGGGTAAGTTGTGAAGCGTGACGGGAAATGAAACAAAACAAAATGAAATGAAACAAAACAAAATGAAAAAAATGACACATTGTCCCCGTCCCCTAGTGTCATAAATGAAAAGGAGAAGAAAAATGAAAAAGAAAATATTTGCTGTAGCAGTATGTGTTGCTGCGCTTGGTTTAACTGCCTGCACGGGATCCGGAGCGGCGGACGGTGCAGTGGCCGGAAATGATTCTTATTATTCGGAGGATGATTTTTCCGATGATGCCGTTTCTTCAGAGGTTTTCAATGGGGAATTTGCCGCACTCACGGAGTATGAGTGGGAATATAACGAGGATGATTACCCGGTAGGGTTATATGTTTCATTCCGCGATAACGGAACATGGGAATCCTATGGCGGCGGCGGAGACGAGGGCGAGACCGGAACGTTTGATTTTGACGGAGAAACGGTTGTATTACATTATGACAACGGTGCGGATGACGCAGAAATGGTTTTGGAAGAAGAGAGAAAGCTCGTTGACTGGGACGGCGAAGTTTTGCGTCCGACAGGCGACTGGAGCAAATTTGCGGAAGACAAAGGGCCCAATGCCGACATCAACTATATGTGGATGTATGAAAATGACACCACCGGCGAGTACGACAACTTTTTTGCGTTCCGTCTGGACGGTACATGGTTCTGGACCGAGGATGACGGCAAAACATATGGAGCGGAAGGTACCTATGATTTTGACGGAAAAACAATTGTCCTTCATTTCAATGACGGATCCGATGATGCAGAATTTACCTATATTGAGGAAGACGGTACCATGAAGGATGATTCCGGAGATTCGCTCAGGATTCTCGGACCGCTTAGAGAGTAGGACGGAGATGAATTAATGGTTCACAGCGAAAAGAAAGAAACCAAAACCCGCTTTCCGGGTTTTATGATTGCGATCATCGGCCTGTTGGCACTTCTGATGATGTCCGCTTGTTCCATGAAGACACATACCGAGATGAAGGCGGATTATTCAACCGACAGTACAATGGCTGAAAAATACATTGATCATCTGAATATTACCAGAGTGGAATATGAGATCGTTTATCCGTCGGAATATCTCGGAAAAATTGAAGTCGGCGCTATGGGACCGGTGAATCCGCGTTATCGCGGGGCGATTTTTATTTCGGACATGGAAGCGAAGCGACTGTTGGAAGATTATCAGTGGAAGAAGGATACCTCCTCACCGCCGGATCTCGGACAGGTAAACAACAGTGTTGCATGGGGCGGAGACTGGTATAAATCGGATGCATTTACCAAAGATATTTTTAAGGCTGGTCACGATGAAGATTTTCGTTTTAACGGAAAGGATACGATTATTTTTGAATTCGGAACCTACTAGCCTTGCTTCGAAATAATTGTCTTTTCATCATTTTGAGGAATACTGCCACTGTTTGGGAAGAAGAAACACCGTTTCTCGAAAAGTAAAAAGACTTAAAGTATGACTGGCTTGCAGTTTTGGGCATAATAATATAATATTTAGACGGAATTATTGTTTATTTTTTTATCGGGACTGACCCCGAAAAGGAGAGGGAAAAAAATGAAAAAGAGAAAAATTGCAATTGTTTTAACGGGTGTTGCAATCTTAAGCGCAGCCATGATTTTATCGGGATGTAAGAGTACAACGACAACAAATACGAATACCAATACCAATACATCTGAAATCGTAGTTGTTGAGCCGGATTCCGAAGTGGTAACAACTCCGGTCAGCGTAGACGGTATTGTCGGAATGTGGTATGAGGCTGATGCACTGGATCCCAGAACGCTTATTATAAACGGAGACGGAAGCTTCGAACTGGATTACAAGGGCGGCGGTGCGATGTACGGAACCGTTGAAGTAACTGCGGAAGAGCATCCGGACGGATCGGAAAGCTACTGGTATACGTTCCTGGATCAGGAAGGCGAAGTTTGGGAAAGCTTTGGTGTAGAAGATGGCGTCCAGACGGATCTTTATTCCGGACAGGACGGAGAACTTCATTTTGTATTAGCGGATGAAACGGAAGTAAATGGCGGCGGACAGGGACTTGAGACGGACCGTTTTATCGGAAGATGGGCTTGCGACAGATGTTCCATTGAGATTGAAGAGCTTCGGAACACCCGTCTTATGGTTGATGTTATTTGGGGTGACGGTGCGGCATCCACATATGAATGGCTTTATACCTGTGATTATGATGCTGAATTCGGAATGCTTACAAGCAATGACGGAACAAAATATCACTTAGAGTATGATGCGGAAGGAAACGAGACCCGTACTACGGAATATAACGGCGGCGTTGCCAAATTCACGATTAACGATGACGGAACGCTTTCCTGGATCGATGAGCAGGAAAATTCCGCAGACGACATGGCATTTGAGAAAATCCAGTAACCGACCGCATGGAGTTTAATATTCAATGGACGAATTAAAAGAGGTTCATTACGATGCATTTATAAGCTATCGGCATAGTGATGTCGATAGCTTTGTTGCGTCTAATCTGCATAAAAAACTGGAAAATTTCAGGCTTCCGGCATCGGTAAAAAAGAAAATGAAGACCGACCGGGAGAAGATTAACCGCGTCTTCCGGGATGTGGATGAACTGCCGCTTTCCGAGAATTTATCCGAGCCGATTAACAAAGCTCTTGCTAATTCCGACTATCTCATTACGATCTGTACTCCGCGTTATCAGGAATCCCTGTGGTGCATGAAAGAAATTGAAGTGTTTTTGCAGACGCATTCCAGGGATCATATCCTTGTAGTGCTTGCGGAGGGAGAGCCGGCGGATGTTTTTCCGGATGTGTTAACACATGAGTCGGTGGAGATTACGGACGCCGACGGAACCGTTCATACCGAAACCAGGGAACTGGAGCCTTTGGCTGCGGATACAAGAGGAAGCAGTAAAAAAGAAATTTTAAAAGCAATGGATATTGCAACGATTAAGCTCTGCGCTGCAATTTTCGGATTGAATTACGATGATTTAAAGCAGCGTCATCGTGAGGCAAAAATGCGCAAACTGATGTTGCTTTTGGGTATTATCGGTGCTGTCGGAATCGCGTTTGCGCTTGTTGTAACGGGAATGCTTGTAAAAATCAGCAGACAGAGTTCCCTGATTGCCGAGCAGTATGATGCGTTAAATGACGAATATGCTTCTCAGGCGGTAGGATTAGCGGAAAATCTTTTAGGAGAGGGCAAAAGAAAGGATGCGGTTAAAACGCTTCTTACCTTTCTGCCGGAGAAGGAAAAGGATGGCTATAAAGCTGAAGCATTAGCTTGTCTGTATAAGGCAATGAATGTTTACAATGTGGACAGTGATTATTTTCCGGCTGTGAATTATCCGGCAGAACATCAGTTGTTCGGAATAGACAATTTCGACATTTCGCCAAACGGAAAGAAGATTATGCTTGCAGACGGTTTCAATATTTTTGTCTATGATGTCGAATCCGGGGAATTGCTTGAAAAGGTTGATAATAATCCCGCTTCGGAAGAGTATTCGCTTTCTGCTAAGTTCTGTGGCATGGACAATTTCCTTGTAACGGACGGAATGGAAGTACGTCTTTATACGGAGGATCGCGAGGAACCGCTGGTACTCGGAACCATTACGCCAAAGTCACATTTTTACGCATCGGATGACGGAGAGGTGACACTTGCGCTTTACGAAGACACGATTACGGGAATTGATGGAAACGGCGTTATTCTCTATCAGGTAAAAATTGACGGGGAATTCGACTTAATGGCAGGTCAGGTGTATTTTTTCGACGGAATCATTGTAATCAACGATGACAAAGAATACGTCCTGATGGATGAAAAAACCGGTAAAATTCTTGCCCGGACGGATGAATCTTCGTTTGGCGTCGGAGATGATTCGACATCCTATGGCTGTTATTTAAGGGATCATATTTTGTATCGTCCGTCTGTAAATCTCTATTCGGAAAGTGCGGATACGATGTTTGCGGTTTCGGCATATGATTTTGATAACAAAAGAACTCTCTGGGTAAAACGTTTTCCGGACCAGTATTACGATATGATAAGGATGTGTGGAGATCATTTATATTTGTTCGGTTATGCGGGAGTTTTGGTTTTGGATTCCGGGACCGGACGGGAACTGATGAATTACCGTATGAGCGCGCCTGCTGTCTGTGCGTGGGCTGAAGAAGATTACATGTACTGTATCGATGAAAACGGAATGGCATATCAGTTTGACGATGAGAATTTTTATGCGCTGGAAGATTTTTTCACCGTAAGACCCACGCAAAAAATTGACAGCGCACGTTATGTCGGAGGAAAGATTTTCTGCAATTTCTTAGAAACGAATTATGTGACGGCATACATTCCGGGACCGGTGGAAAATGCCGAACATCTGGAAAATCCCGCATGGCATGATTATTCCGTGAAGGATGCGACCGAAGAGGCTGCTCTGATTCCTGATGTCAACATGGCAATGACGGAGAATATTTTTTATTCGGCTGATGAGAAATATATCGTGGTCGGTTACTTAAATCACAGCGTAGAAATATACAGTGCGGAAACACAAAAGAAGGTTGCACAGATTACCTCGCAGGATACGGTATTTGCAATGCATTATTCGGAAAAAAGAGGGTGCTATATTATAGATACGGAATGTTCCTCGATTATTCTGAATCCCGGATTCGAGGTGATTTGCAGACTGGACTTTATTGAAAGCGAATCCGGTGATGATCTGATTCTGCAAAGCAGGGATTATGAATCCTGGCGTGTTCCGTATGTGGGCTATGAAGATCTGATTAAGATGGCAGAAGAATATGCGGGAGAAGGACATAATTAATTTTCTCTTTATAAATATTAAAAAAATGTTATAATAAGCATGTATGTGATTTAATCCAAAACTTTGTGAAAAGAACGGAGGGAAAAACATGAAGAAATTTATTGCGGAATTTATTGGTACCTGTGTTTTGGTTACGTTAGGCTGCGGTACGGCGATGCTGACCGGCTGCGAGCATTGGGGCGGCTATCTTGCTACCGCGCTTGCATTCGGACTTGTAATTGTTGGTATGGCATATTGTGTCGGAAATATTTCCGGATGTCACATCAATCCTGCAGTCAGCCTTGCAGTATTCATTAACGGTGGCATTACATTAAAAGAATTTGTAGGATATATCTGCTCACAGTGTCTTGGTGCACTTGCAGGTGCCGGCCTTCTGGCTGCGATTTTCGGTCTCGGCGGCATCGCTGATGCAACGGGCGGATTCGGAAGCAATGGCTTGGCAGGTGTAAACGGAAACGCATTTGCCGGACTTTTGGTTGAAATCGTTCTGACATTCATTTTTGTACTGACCATCCTTGGCGTTACCAGCAAGAAGGGCAATCATGGTTCCTTCGGCGGTTTGATTATCGGCTGGACACTTGTACTGGTTCACTTATTCGGCATCGGTTTAACCGGTACCTCCGTTAACCCTGCAAGATCCATCGGACCCGCTATCGTGGCAGCCATTGCAGGCAACACCGCTCCCATCATCAGCGTATGGGTATTCATCGTCGGACCTTTGGTAGGCGCTGTTATTGCGGCATTTGTATATAAGTTTTTAGAGACAGAGGATAAGTAAAATGGAACTCCGGAAAACCGGAGTATGAATGAAAATCTATAATGGTTCCCGGAATGTGAATAAAATCGGGAACATGGAAAGAGGAAAGCAATGATTAGAATCGGAATTTTGGGATACGGAAATCTTGGCCGCGGTGTTGAGTGTGCCATCAAACACAATGCGGATGAGGAACTGGTTGCTGTATTTACACGCCGCGATCCTTCCACCGTTAAAATTCTTACCGAGGGTGCAGCGGTTGTAAATGTTGCGGATATCGAGAGCTGGAAGGATAAGATTGATGTCCTGATTATCTGTGGCGGCTCCGCAACGGATTTACCGGAGATGACACCGAAGTATGCGAAGATGTTCAATGTTATCGACAGCTTCGATACCCATGCCAACATCCCGCAGCACTTTGCAAATGTGGATGCTGCAGCAAAAGAGGGCGGAAAAATCGCCATGATCTCACTCGGATGGGATCCGGGAATGTTTTCGGTCAGCAGACTTTATGCAAATTCGATTCTGACAGAAGGTCAGACCTATACCTTCTGGGGTAAGGGCGTAAGCCAGGGCCACTCCGATGCAATCCGAAGAGTGCCGGGTGTTAAGGACGGAAAGCAGTATACGATTCCCGTTCCGGAAGCTTTGGAAGCAGTAAGAAGCGGTTCGAATCCGGAGCTTACCACCAGAGAGAAGCATACCCGTGAGTGTTTCGTTGTTTTGGAAGAGGGCGCAGATCCTGCGAAGGTGGAAGAGGCAATCAAGACGATGCCGAACTATTTTGCGGACTATGACACCACGGTGCATTTTATCAGCGAGGAAGAATTAAAGGCTAATCACAGCGGTATTCCGCACGGCGGATTCGTAATCCGTTCCGGAAAGACCGGCTGGAATGACGAAAATACCCACGTGATTGAATACAGCTTAAAGCTTGATTCCAACCCGGAATTTACTTCATCCGTACTGGTTGCGTTTGCCAGAGCGGCAGTTCGCATGGCGAAAGAAGGTCAGGTTGGATGCAAGACAATTTTTGATGTTCCGCCTGCATATCTCAGCAGCTTAAGCGGTGAGGAAATCAGAGCGCATCTTCTGTAATTGGAACTCATAACAGCGGGGCGGTATGGTATACCGCCCCGATTTTGTGCAAATTTTAATACTTATGAAAGATTTTCCGGCGTATGTATATTATCCCCTCCAATGGACCTGGGGCATTATTCAGAATGTTGTGGGGCTGGTGATTTACGGCGTAAACTCGGGAAGAACCAGGTTTCGTTACGGCCGGAGTTTCGGGACCTTCTGGAAGCGAAACGATTCGATGTCCATGGGAATGTTCATTTTTCTGGAGAAGAATCTGGAAAAATATGATCTTGAGGATGAAAACAGTATTGCAAGCCAGGTTGCGGTACACGAGTATGGTCATACCTTTCAGTCACTGGCACTGGGACCGCTCTACCTGCCGTTTATCAGTGCCGTGTCGGGAATCTGGTGCATGGCTCCGATTTTTGCAAAAATGCGCAAAGAGAAGGGGATTTCGTACTATATGCTGTATACGGAGCGCTGGGCGAATCATTTAGGCCGGCGCGTGACAAAGCGGATGCCGCATGGCTACTGGGAGACGCATCGCAGGATTGAGGACGAAAACGGAAATCCGTTAATTGTAAATGAAAAAAACGGCGATGAGCCGAAACAGATAAATTATTGAAGCGTTAGTTTGGGAGAAAAATAACATGCATAATGATATATTACGAATCGGAAGCGTAACGGTACACGGCTACGGCCTGATGATTGCAATCGGTGTGCTGGTCGGCGTGGCGGTTGCGATTCTTCGCTGCAAAAGAAGAAAACTTGATCCGGAGCCGATTTTGGACATTATTCTGATTGGCTTAATCTGCGGATTTGCAGGCGGAAAGCTGCTTTACCTTATCGTGGAATGGAGAAACTTTTTAAACAATCCGAAGGCGTATCTAGGCGGCAGCGGTTTCGTGGTATACGGCGGAATTATCCTTGCGGTGACCGTCGCGTTTATCTATTTTAAAATCAAAAAAATTGATTTCTTAACCTATTGGGATATGATTATGCCGGAAATCTCGATTGCACAGGGATTCGGCCGAATCGGATGTTTCCTTGCGGGTTGCTGCTACGGGGCACCGACAGATTCCGCAATCGGCGTTGTGTTCCCGGAAGGAAGCCTGGCACCGGCCGGGATAAAGCTCTGGCCGACGCAGCTGATGATGAGCGCCGGGAATTTTATCATTGCGGGTATTTTACTTTTGGCAGCACTTAAACTGTTAAAGAAGAAAGGTCAGGTTGGTGCGCTTTACCTGATTTTATATGCAATCGGAAGATTCGGAATCGAGTTTCTCCGAAACGATCACAGAGGAGCGGTTGGCGTATTCTCTACGTCACAGTTTATTTCGCTTTTTATCGTGTTAATAGGAATCGGATTATTCGTTTGGAGCACGATTGCCGGAAAGCCGGTAGTTTACGGCGCACAGAGTGAGGAGACTGAGAAAGAAAATTCAAAGAAGGATAGTGCAAAGAAAAAAGATATAAAGGAAGAGGACTCCAAGAAGGATAGTGAGAAGAAAGAGGACTCTGAAAAAGACAGTACTGTGAAAGAGGATGCACAAAAAGAGGTGGACGGGCAGTAATGAATCAGAAAATGAACTATAAAAAAGCGGGAGAAGTTTCCAACTGGCTGTTTGTCAGCTCGGTAGCGGCAATCGGCGGAACGTTCTTCTTCAGTGGATGGATACAGCTGGCACTTTTAATTATCGGTGTCGGTCTGATTGCCGGAGGCATCGCGGTTCGTCAAATCTACTGGAGATGTCCTCATTGTAAGAAAAAACTGAAATTGGGGTTCCGCCAGGAACCGAAGATTTGCCCGTATTGCAGAGGGCAGCTGATTTCAAAGGATGAGGAAGAGTAGTGTAAGTTGCATTTAACACTTTAATGTGGTAATCTAAAAAAGCATTTGGGCTTTTGCCCGGATGCTTTCATTTGTTTTTATAAGTTCATTTTTATAAGTACGTTTTTCGGGAGGAAAAAATGGGAGAGTCAAGTATTTTGGAGATGCTGGCGTTTGCCGTGTATCTCTGTCTGGTAATTGGAATCGGTATTTATTTTTTCATCAAGGGACGCAAGCAGACCGGTGATAAAGCATACTTCTTAGGCGGCCGTGAAATGAACGGCTGGGTTGCGGCGTTGTCGGCGGGTGCATCGGACATGAGTGCATGGGTTTTGATGGGACTTCCCGGATCCATCTACCTTTGGGGTATGGGTCAGATCTGGATTTCCATCGGACTTTTCTGCGGAACGGTTCTGGCGTGGCTTTTTGTTGCACCGAGACTTCGCAGAATGTCAATTCTCGCGGACGATTCGATTACGATTCCGCAGTTTTTGACCAAGCGTTTTAAGGAAACGAACCCGACACTTCAGGTTGTAAGTGCGGTGATTTTTGCAGTAGCATACTGCATTTATTCAGCTTCAAGTATCGTGGCATGCGGCAGTCTGTTTAACAAGGTATTCGGACTTCCGAGCCAGTATGCAATGATCGGTGCAACCCTTATTATTTTGTTTTATACATTCCTCGGCGGTTTCAATGCGGTTTGCTGGACCGACTTTTTCCAGGGCCTTTTGATGTTAATGGCACTGATGGCTGCACCGATTGTGGCGGTTGTTGTTATGGAACGGCCCGGATTTATGCCGCTTGCACCGGTAGAAACTCCGGAAAATTATTTCAATGTTTTATCTTCCGGAAAACTTGACTGGGCTTCCTGGAAGGATATTTTAAGCGGTTTCGGATGGGGACTCGGATATTTCGGAATGCCTCACATCCTGGTTCGTTATATGTCGATTAAGTCGGAAAAGGAAATGAAGAAATCCAGAATTATCGGTTCTTTCTGGACTTTCTTAATTCTCGGTATGGCGAGTGTGGTTGCGCTTGTTGCGCATCAGTATCTCGGCGCATCCCTTCCTGCGGACGACAGAAGTTTGGTATTTATCACCATGGTTCGTGCTCTGTTTCCTTCGCTGCTTGCAGGTATTTTGCTTTCAGCGATTCTGGCAGCAAGTATGTCCACAGCGGATTCCCAGCTTCTTGCTTCCTCCTCCGCATTTTCTTCGGACCTTTACAAACCGGTATTTCGTAAAAATGCGAGCGATACGGAAATGCTCTGGGTCGGACGTGGTGCTGTTGCATTGATTGCAATTATCGCATTATTTATTGCCATGAGCCCGAAATGCGGCGGTATCATGGCACTTGTAGAGTGTGCATGGGCGGCATTCGGTGCAGCATTCGGACCTACGATTTTACTTGCGTTATTCTGGAAGAGATTTACGTTTAAAGGCGCGATTGCAGGTGTTGTTTCCGGATTTTTGATGGATGCCTTCTGGTATATGTGCTTCTCCGGTTCCGTTGAGAGTCTGACAATTGTAAATACCGGTCTTTATGAGATTATTCCGGGATTCATCGTAAGTCTCATTTTTGCGGTTGTGGTTTCCTTAATTGACAAGGAGCCGTCTGCGGAAATATCCGAAATCGTGGATAAAGCTTCAAAGCCGATTGAGTAAATAATATTTTGGTTAGGTTTTATGTCGGAAAAGAAAAAGAATAATTCCATCCTGTCCCCGCTGTGTGTTCTTGCAGCGGGGATTTTATGGGGATGCATGGGACTTCTCGTGCGTTCCATGTCTCCGTACGGCTTTACCTCGATGGAAATCGTAATATTCCGTGCCATAGTGACAAGTTTCATTATGGCCGTAATTATGGTTATTTTTAAGCGGGATGAGCTGAAAGTGAAGTGGAAGGATCTTTGGACCTTTCTCGGGACAGGAATTGCAAGCATGGTATTTTTTAATTTCTGCTATTTTTCCTGTATGAGCTATACAACATTGTCGGTGGCGGCGATTCTTTTGTATACGGCACCGGCTTTTTTAATGGTTATGTCTGCGATTCTGTTTAAGGAAAAATTCACGTGGCTTAAGGTGCTCTGCCTGGTGGCGACGTTTTTGGGTTGTGTGCTTGTAAGCGGCGGAGTGGACGGGCCGACAACTGTTTTTCTGGCGGGAGAACTTGGTAAAATGGCCGGAAAATCGGTTGCTTCGGGAATCGGTGGCGCGATTGCAGGCAGTCGGATGAGTCTGCCGGGACTTTTGCTGGGACTCGGTGCTGGCTTTGGATATGCGCTTTACAGCGTGTTTAGCCGGTTTGCGATTAAACGCGGATATTCTTCCTTTACGATTACGACGTATACGTTCTGGTTTGCGGCACTCGGTTGTGCACCGTTTATCCGCTGGCCGCATTTTATAAAAACAATCGGGGAGAGTGCGGGAAAGATTCCGTTGTTTTTGCTTCTTACGATTATCACGACGATTCTGGCATACCTTCTTTATACGAAGGGCCTGGAAGGCATGGAGAACGGCATGGCCGGAATTATTGCATCCATTGAACCCGTGATGGCAAGTGTGGTCGGTGTGGTTGCTTTTCATGAGAAGCTGACTTTAACAGGCATAATCGGAATGGTACTTGTACTTGGAGCATGCGTGCTGGTGAGTCTGCCGGGGAAGAGCAAGAGATAGAGCAAAAGATAGAGCAAATAGTTCGTGTATTGGCTTTATTTGGCAAAAAACTATACAAAATGGCTTGATTGCCGAATAATTTCAGCATGGGGGAATTTAAAAGAAAAGTGGGGTATATTTATGAAGAAGTTTAAACTGATTTTTATAGAAGAATATAGCCGACTGGAAGCTGAAAGCGCTGCCACGCTTAAGAAATTCAATGATTCGAATGGCGGTACATATATTGTGCAACCGGGAGATACCTTGAATAAAATAGCCGAAATGTACGGAACAACGGTTGGCGAGCTTGTGAGACTGAACGGATTATCGAATCCGAATATGATTGTTGTCGGTCAGGAAATCGTTTATTAAAGCGAACTATACTGAATTCAAGGAATCGGGAGATTCAATTCTCCCGATTCTTTTTTTAGGCACTTGTTTTGTTAGCACTCAAATTAAATGAGTGCTAATTTTTTATTGACTTTTGAAATGGTGGGGGCTATACTTACTTTTGTGGGTAAAAGTGGTATTAAAAATGACACTGTAACCCTGTCCCTTAGTATCAAAAGAAAGGAAGTTTATAGATATGGCAGCAAAAAAAGGTTCTTTATCAATCAACAGCGAAAACATATTTCCGATTATTAAAAAATGGCTGTATTCTGACCACGACATCTTCGTTCGTGAGTTAATCTCCAACGGATGCGACGCTATCACGAAACTGAAGAAACTCGAAATGATGGGTGAGTACGAAGCACCGCTTGATTACAAAGCACGTATCAACGTGATCGTAAGTCCCGAGAAGAAGACCATGACTTTCATGGATAACGGTCTTGGTATGACAGCAGATGAAGTGGAGGAATATATCAATCAGATTGCTTTCTCCGGTGCAACGGATTTCATTGAAAAATACAAGGATAAAGCAAACGATGACCAAATCATCGGTCATTTCGGTTTGGGCTTTTATTCTGCATTCATGGTTTCCGACAAGGTTACCATCGATACGCTTTCCTATCAGAAAGATGCAAAGCCGGTACACTGGGAGTGTGACGGCGGCACCGAATTTACGATGGATGAGGGCAGCCGGACGGAAGTCGGAACAACGATTACGCTCTATTTAAACGAAGACTGCCTTGAGTTCGCAAACGAATACCGTGCAAGAGAGGTTTTGAAGAAATACTGTTCCTTCATGCCGACTGAGATTTATCTGTATACCGAGAAGCAGTATGCCGAAGAGCAGGAAGAACTTGCAAAGAAGGCAGAAGAGGTCGCAGGTGCCGACGAATCGGCAGCAGAAGGCGAAAGCTGGAAGGAAATCGACGAGAACGGAAATGCAGTTGAGACTGAAAAATCTGAAAGCGGCGTAGAAGAGAAAAAAGAGGATAAGAAGGATAAGAAGGATGAAAAGCCGGCAAAGCAGCCTGAAAATGATACCAATCCGCTTTGGACCAAGAATCCCAGCGAATGCGAGAAGGACGATTATCTGAAATTCTACCGCAAGGTCTTCAATGACTATAAGGAGCCGCTTTTCTGGATTCATTTAAATATGGATTATCCGTTTAATTTAAAGGGTATTCTGTACTTCCCGAAAATCAATATGGAGTATGAATCCATCGAAGGCACCATCAAACTTTACAACAATCAGGTATTCATTGCGGACAATATTAAAGAGGTTATTCCGGAATTCCTGCTTCTTTTAAAGGGTGTCATCGACTGTCCGGATCTGCCGCTTAACGTTTCCAGATCCGCATTACAGAACGATGGATTTGTAAAGAAAATTTCCGATTACATTACGAAGAAGGTTGCGGACAAACTCTCCGGTATGTGCAAGACGCAAAAGGATGAGTATGAGAAATACTGGGATGACATCGCACCGTTTATTAAGTTCGGCTGCTTAAAGGATGACAAGTTCTGCGAGAAGATGAACGACTACATCCTCTTTAAGAACATCGACGACGTATACATGACGCTTCCCGAGTGTCTGGAGACCAAGCCAATCGATGTGGACGAGGACGAAGAAGGCAAGACCTGGGAAGACGGCGAAAGTAAGACCGGGGAAACAGCAGAAGGCAAGTCTGAAGCAGACAAAACCGAAGGCGAAGGTGCAGAAGGGCAGACAGACGAAGCCGCAGACAAAACCGATTCAGAAACCTCTGCCGAAGACGAGAAGAAGGAAAAGACCATCTACTATGTCACGGACATGAACCAGCAGAGCCAGTATATTAACATGTTCCGCAAGGCAAAAATGGATGCCGTGGTACTTACCCATCAGATTGACCTTCCTTTCATCAACCAGCTTGAGAGCAAGAATGAAGGCGTTAAATTCAAACGAATCGACGAAGATTTCGGAGATGCCCTGAAGGCAAAGACTTCCGCAAAGGCAGCAGAAGAGATGAAGGCCCAGGAAGAGGAACTCGGCAAGCTCTTTAAGAAGATTACAAAGAAGGAAAATGTTACCGTTAAGCTTGAAAAACTGAAGAATAAAGATATTTCTTCCATGATTACCGTATCCGAGGAAAGCCGCAGAATGCAGGATATGATGCGGATGTATTCCATGGGCGGCGACATGGGCGGCTTCGGTAAGGAAGGCCAGACGCTTGTACTGAATGCGAATAACAAGTTGGTTCAGTACGTCTTAGACCATAAGGAAGGCGAAAATGTGAACATCATCTGCGAGCAGCTTTATGATCTGGCGATGATTCAGCATGCACCGCTTGAACCCGAAGCCATGACGAAATTTGTGGCCAGAACCAATAAGATTATGCTGCTTTTGGCAGAGTAATTACGGAAAAATTAATTCACTGTTAACATAAATCGGCAATTTAAAAATCCGCCCATTTTTCCTTGACACTAAAGCCCCCGAATCATTATACTTTAATGTGGTGTTTCGGGGGATTTCCATGTGTAGACAATCCGTGGGAAGCCTGAAAAACGCAAAGGGGAATGTTTGGGAATATAGCAAAACACACGGTAGAAGATACAGTAAGGAGTTCATATGGGCGGATTTTTTGGTGTAGCCTCAAGTGATAATTGTATGTTTGATTTGTTTTTCGGTGTGGATTATCATTCCCATCTCGGAACCCGGCGTGGCGGCCTTTGTCTTTACAGCGAGGAAAAGGGCTTTGACCGGGCAATCCACAATATCGAAAACTCCCCTTTCCGAACTAAGTTTGAGCGTGATTTTGAAGTGATGCGCGGGCATATCGGCATCGGATGTATTTCCGATAACGAGCCCCAGCCGCTGATTGTTCGTTCCCATCTCGGAAATTATTCCATTACAACAGTCGGAAAAATCAATAATTCCTCGGATTTGATTAAGAAGCTCTTCGAGCGCGGATATACTCATTTTCTTGAAATGAGCGGCGGCGACATTAATCAGACCGAGCTGGTTGCAGCCCTTTTGAATCAGAAAGATTCGATTACAGAGGGCCTTCTTTATGTGCAGGAGGTAATTAAAGGCTCCATCAGCGTACTGATTATGACGCCGGAAGGAATTTATGCGATGCGTGACCGCTTAGGCCGCCTTCCCGTTGTCATCGGACGCAAAAATAACGCTCACTGTGCTTCTTTTGAAGACTTTGCATTTATGCATTTAGGGTATAAAACCTGCAAGGAATTGGGACCCGGCGAGATTGTATTTTTCAATGAAAACCGCTTAGAGGTCATGGCTTCTCCGAAGAAGGAGATGAAAATCTGCACCTTCCTCTGGGTTTACTACGGCTATCCGACTTCAACCTACGAGCAGGTCAATGTCGAGGAAATGCGTTACCGCTGCGGATCTTCGCTTGCAAAGCGGGACCGGGAAAAAGGCATCATGGATGCGACCGAGGTTGCGGGCGTTCCGGATTCCGGTACGGCGCATGCAGTCGGCTATGCGAATGAGTCCGGCATTCCTTTTGCGAGACCGTTCATCAAGTACACGCCGACCTGGCCGAGATCCTTTATGCCGACCACACAGAAGAAGCGTGATTTAATCGCAAAAATGAAACTGATCCCGGTAGAACCGCTGATTAAGGATAAGAGCCTTTTGCTGATTGATGACTCCATCGTAAGAGGCACACAGCTTCGCGAAACGACTGAATTTTTATTTAATTCCGGTGCGAAGGCTGTGCATGTAAGACCGGCTTGCCCGCCGCTTTTGTTCGGATGCAAGTATCTGAATTTCTCCCGCTCCAACTCCGAGCAGGAACTGATAGCAAGACGGGTAATCGCAGAGCGTGAGGGCACAACACAGGTGCCGCTTGACAAGCTGCAGGATTATGCGAATCCGGAATCAAAGAATTATCAGGAGATGGAACAGGAAATCTGTAAGCAGATGAAGTTTACGACGCTTGCATTTAATCGGCTTGATGACATGGTTAATTCCGTAGGAATCGAGCCCTGCAAGCTGTGCACCTACTGCTGGAGTGGGCAGGAGTAAGTTGCCGGGAGTAAACAAAAAGGAAAAAGAACATTAGTGACTGAAAAGAAAATGCCTTACACTGAAAAAGCCAGGCTGTTTAAAGGTGACAGGCGTTTAAACAAGAAATAAGTAAAGTAAAATAAATACTGGAGGCAATATGGCAAAGAGAACAGACATTCACAAAGTATTAATTATCGGTTCGGGTCCGATTATCATCGGTCAGGCATGCGAGTTCGACTATTCCGGAACGCAGGCATGCAAGGCTCTTCATAAGTTGGGATATGAAATCGTTTTGGTAAATTCCAACCCGGCGACCATCATGACCGACCCGGGAACCGCGGATGTAACATACATCGAGCCGCTTAACGTAAAGCGCTTAGAGCAGATTATCGAAAAGGAGCGTCCGGATGCACTTCTGCCGAACCTTGGCGGACAGTCGGGACTGAATCTCTGCTCCGAACTTGCCACCGCAGGAATTCTGGATAAATACGGCGTAAAAGTCATCGGTGTTCAGGTAGATGCGATTGAAAAGGGTGAGGACCGAATCGAATTCAAAAATACAATGAATTCACTTGGAATTGAGATGGCACGGTCCGAAGTCGCTTACAGTGTGGAAGACGGACTTCGAATCGCAGACGAACTCGGCTACCCGGTTGTTTTAAGACCTGCCTACACCATGGGCGGCGCCGGCGGCGGACTCGTTTACAATCAGGAAGAATTAAAGACCGTCATTGCAAGAGGCCTTCAGGCATCCATCGTGGGACAGGTTCTGGTTGAGGAATCCGTACTTGGTTGGGAAGAGCTTGAACTTGAAGTTGTAAGAGACTCCAAGAACAACATGATTACGGTTTGCTTCATTGAAAACATCGATCCGCTCGGTGTTCACACGGGAGACTCCTTCTGCTCAGCTCCGATGCTTACAATCTCAGAAGACGTTCAGGCAGAGTTACAGAGACAGGCATATAAAATCGTAGAAGCCATACAGGTAATCGGCGGTACAAATGTGCAGTTCGCACATGATCCGGTTACCGGCAGAATTATCGTAATCGAAATCAATCCGAGAACATCCCGTTCTTCCGCACTTGCATCCAAAGCAACCGGTTTCCCGATTGCACTTGTATCCGCAATGCTGGCAAGCGGATTA
>CACZRH010000039.1 GCA_902783455.1 uncultured Lachnospiraceae bacterium
GGATTTCTGTTTATTCTTTCATATTCGGTATCATCCTTTCCGCCGACTAATTTTACACGGATACCGTCGCGTTCGAATTTGGTCTGTTCACTTTCGGTATGAACCACTGCAGGCGGCAGATTTAAGGAACCGTCATCATTCATGGAAAGATAATGACTCGGAACGTTTAAGAAATTCTTTCCGTCTTCGGCAAGCTCGATTTTGGACATCCAGACAAGACTGAAGTCCGCCTGTCTTCCCAGGGTATAGGCACCGTTAAAAATATCTCTTATGGTTTCGTCCAGTTTCAGTTTACTTTCTCTTCCCGTAGAGGAATTCAGACAGGTAATGGTATTTCCGTCAATACTCTTAATTGCATAGTAATGAACACCGTTCGTAAAGGACAGCGTACATTTATCTTCATTTAAGACCTGCTGAATCTTTGCAGCTGCTGCTTTGGTAGCCGCCGCAATATATTTCTTTTCATCGATTTTTTTCTCTACACCGTAATATTCCTGTGCACGGCCGGGTCTTTGAATCTCGAAATTCCGAAGCATCCGGTCCGGAGCAAATGCAAGTGCGGAGTCGCCCATTTCCAGAGCATTCTTGAAATCGTCTTTTCGAAGTTCCTCGTCATAATCCTTTTTAAAGCCGGCATCCTTCCGATCCTCCATGGGAATATCCGGTCTGTATGCACGGATGTCTTCCTGGGAAACGTTAATTCCGTGAGACAAAAGCAGCATCTGAAGACCGCATGACCAGCAACCGCAGCCGGATGACTGCTTCTTCGGCATGGAAAGCGTAAGATGTGCATTTTTACTCCAGTCATATTTCGGAGCAGGAGCGGGTTTGATGACATCTCCGAGTGTCTGGAAATCCATACGGGATTTTTCATTCGCATTTATGATTTTTTTCGACAGTTCAATGGAATGCATTCTTCGAATCATAACCGCTTTGGCATTTGGCGGCAGGAGGTCTGCATTCTCTGCATAGTATTCCCTGAGTTCTTCTAAATTTCCGCATGTTCTGATTTCGGAAGGCAGATGGTTAATTCCGGAATACTCCCAGGCTTCCGGAGCATCCTCGGAATTCATCATGTTCAGATAAAACTCGAGTCTTTGCGCGTTATTGTTTAAAGTCGGAAGCACAATATCCAGCATGGCTTTGCTGGTCATTTCCGTTCCGAAACCGCGCCTGTTTATCGTAGCTGCAAGGTTAATAATGTCCTGATTGGTAATCAGGATGGATCCGTCCGGCATAAAAGGTTTCACCCTGTTGCGAACGTTAATCCGGTTATTGTTGATGTAATTGTTGTTATTATTGTTTGCTCTGTTGGTAGTGGTTGTTGTATTCCGGATAATATTATTATTGATTGTTGTTTTCGGCGGTTCATTGATGATGTTATTATTGATTGTTACCTTCGGCGGTTCATTGATAATTCTTTTATCATTCGTAACGGTCGTCGTTTTCGGATTCAGCGTGATTGTATTCTTGTTCAGCTTTTTCGCCGACAGAGTATTCTTTGACACGGACCAGACTGCCGCATCAATCATAAGACCGTGCGCGATTTCCTTCGTTTCATTCAGAATCTGAAGAGATTTTTTCTCGTTCTCATTCAAAGTATTTTCTTCGCCTTTCACGCAAAGAAGACAGGCATTATAAATCTTTCTCTGCTCAGAATATATGCCTGCATCGACTTTCTTAATGATTTCTTCGGCAGCACCCGTTTTATCATGACGAAGCATATAAAACATGGCTCTTGTCAGATTATTGTCCTCGGAAATCTTTTCATTGTATTTAAATTTTACCTTTTCGCGAAGGAATTTAAGAAATGCGTCATAATTCATCTTGTCGGAAAAGATCGTCATATTCTCATCCGGCTTTGCAACATCGCCTTCCTTTGCACGATTTATAAAATCTGAATAGTGCTTCTGATAGTTTTTTCCGGCTTCCGTATATTTTTCCTGCACCTGTTCGAGTGAAAGAGGACTTAACTCGGAATTGACCTTTTTCTTCGCCATACCCACTTCTTTTTTATCCTGCTTATTGGCTTTTAATGCCTCATCAAGAAATTCTTTTTTCTGTTCCTCTAAAGTTTTGTTTCCGTCAGGCATGGTAAAATCCTCCTGTTTTCAATACTTCCAAGTATATTATCTGCATTCTGATGATGCGTTTTTTATAAAACCATCACATGTTAGTTCTCATTTTAAACATATATGTCCAACGCATGTCCAACAAAATGGAAATTATTATAATTTTTCTCTGACCATCTCGCGAATGGTAGCAAAAATCGCCAGTCCGACGGTCAGAATCGCCGGTGCCACCATCCACCAGTGCGTTGCAACGCCCAAAACCGACGTTCCCGCTTCCTCACTGTAATAATTAATACTGGCGGAAACGATGAAATTTAGGGAAATCATCCCAATGGAAAGATATGCCATCGGACCTCCGATGATATTTCCCATGTAAACCAGCACAACAATGCTGATTAAAATCAGACCAATCCAGAGCATCAGTCCCCGAAGCAGATTCGGTACCGCAAAAATCTGCAGAATCAATGCCGTCGTAAACACCTCCATCGTTGTACAAAACCAGGCATCGACACTTTCCCCTTCACGGCGGTTAGCATGCCAAATGCAGTAAAGGATAAAAATCACCACCGGTATGGCCGCAATGATAATCCGTATCACCGGCTTTGCATCCGTTATCGCATAAAAGCGGTTTGTATCAATCAGAAAATACAAGCCGGCTCCGTTTACCAGAATCATAAACACCAGAAAAACCACTTCAATCGGGGTAAAGACATGCTCAATATCTTTTAAGAATTCCCCTTCTTCCATAATTTTTACATGCAGATAGCTGCCGAGTCGAGAAGAAAATACATTGACCAGTGCAAATGTTAAAAGCAGTTTCCCGAACACAATCCAGGCCGGAGAATTGATATCCATATAAGGTCCCAGATTGGAAACGCTTGCGACTATCATAAAGGCACACCATAATCCCGCCATCACATTGACTGCAACGCGGAAAGATACCTGTTTAAAATGTGCTGCAAAACAGAATAAAGCGACTGCAATAACGGTAATGATCACGCCATGGGAATTGTTGATATGATGAAATACGGCAGACCAGCTCATCTGCTTTGCCCGGATTACAGGAAGGATGGCAAGATAAAAAATACTGCCGAAAAAAGCAGCCCATCCGAGCATCAAAAGAAGTCCCGCAATGGAATTTGCGAAACGGATGCGATGCTGCGAGTAACGTTCTCTCTCAGCTCTTTTGATTTCATTTTTACGATAACGGGTATATTTCCGGACAAATGAATTGTATTTGGGATTCGCTTCTCCGACTCCCTGCAGTTCCGTCAAAAAATCCGTAATCTCATACCCGGCCGGAGTATTTGCCATGGTAATTTTCCTGATTAATTATTTATTTTATTATATTAATTTTTTCTTCCTTTCCGCAATCTGCTTCAACAATTCTTATTGCTTTATTTTTGCCATTCACGGCATTCTTTTTATGAATGCCGTTTCCGGCTTTATGTTATAACGCATTACTGCCAACTGATGTCAAATCCGTTACCGGTATCGATTAAATCCGTTACGGTTCTTGAATCCCCGCGTTTTACCTGCTCATCGAATAAATGACGAGCCATCGGATTAATCAGCGCTTTTTCGACGATGTTGTTAATTCCACGACCGCCGTTTTCGAGATTTTTCATGCAAAGTCCTAAAAGCTTCTCCTCAATGGGCTGAAGCGTAATACGAATTCCGTTTTCCGAAAGGAGCGTGTCTTCGATTTTTTTCAACCTGCTTCTCAAAATTTCCCTTGCCGCTTCTTCCTTGATGTAATCAAATACAACGATATTTTCGCCGATACGGTTTAATATCTCCGGACGTCCGAGTTCCAGTTTAAAATAATCGGAAATCGCATCATGCACTTTCGTACGAACCTCTTCCGGTGCCATATCGGGGGTTACGTTTACCTGACGGTTTCCCATCCTGTCCTTTGTATAGATACCGAGGTTGGACGTAAAGATGATAATGCAGTCGGAAAAATAAGCAGTATTTCCCTGCCCGTCCGTCATTCTTCCATCTTCGAGAATCTGCAAAAATTTATCCAGAATCGTAGGGGAAGCTTTCTCAATTTCATCAAAAAGCAGAATGGAAAAAGGATTGTTGCGAACTGCATTCGTCAGCTGTCCGCCGGCCTCGTATCCCACATATCCCGGAGGTGCACCGAAGAGTCTCTGGTCGGACTGTTCATGCATATATTCACTCATGTCGAAACGGATGCATGCGCTCTCATCGCCGAAGATCAGCTCTGCAAGCGTTTTGGCAGTCTCCGTTTTACCGGTTCCGGTAGGTCCCGCAAAGAACAATACTCCCTTCGGGGAAGCATTGTTTTTTACACCGGACAGTCCGCTGACCGCACGTTTTAATACATCCAGCGACTGCTGTACGGCCTGGTTCTGACCCTTGACACGCTTTGTCAGAATCGCTTCACCGTCTTTCAGTCTTCTGTATAAATCGTCACTCTCCCACGGATTATCCTTTACACCATATGTATATAAATCAACAACCGAGCATAATTTCGGAATCCGGATTTGTTTGCTGATACAAAGCTTTCGAAGCTGCATCAGTTCATAGAAGGTAAAGCCTTCCGTACGCGCCGTAAAGCGGTCCAAAAGCTTCTCCCACTCTTCCTCTTTTCCCTCATACTCCTTTATGTCTTCTTCGTAAACCGCAGGATCAAAGAATCCTTTCATCCTGTCTTTTGCTAAGAATTCCCGGCGCTGCGCAGCCGTCGGAAAATCAATCGTAATTCCCTTAATCCGGTTAACATTCAAATATAACCAGGAAGGCAGGTCATTTTGCTTATTTGTAATAAAAACAAGCTTGTTTCCCTTTCGTTCTTCCCCTCTTCCGACATCTGCTGCATTTATTACTGCCTGCTGCAAAACCGTATAATTCCTTAAATCCGCCGGATATAGATGATCCGGTGCAATAATGCTTCTGGATGCCAGATCTATGATAATGACAACCGATTCCTCCGTCTGCTCCATGGCTTCACGAATCAGATTCGGCGCACCGCTGTCCCCATCTTCGAACTTAGCCGCAATTCGGTCATCCTCCGGTTCCATTTTGATTATTTCCCCGAAGCGCTTTAAAACCACCTCATCCGATGCCGTAAATCCGTCAATATGATTATAAAAAACCACGGTTGAATATCCCCGGTCCGTAAAAAAGGTTTCAAGATACGCATTCAGGGTAAGCCATGCTCCCTCCATGTCCCCTTCCGGATATTCAAAACTGTCATAAATATTGCCTTCGAGAATAATGGAGCTTTTAATCTGACAATAGATTTCCATTTCTCTATGCCATTTGGAAAGAATCTGATTTTCTGCCATTTGATTACCTCTCTACTAGAAATCGCAACAAACACTTTTTATACGTCCATTTTTCTGCACAGTCTGAAATAAGCGGCTTCTTCCGTATATCCCTGCCCGGCTCTTGCTCCAAGCGAAATCAAATCCCCTTCTTCCACCACAATCGGCGTATTGGGCGTTATTTCATTACCGTTTACCATGGTCGGATTCGTGGAACCGATATGCTCCAAAATCACATCCCCATATACGACACGAATCTTTGCATGCGCCCCGCTGACAAATGATTTGGGAGCAAGATATTCCGAGCCGGTATTGCGCCTTCCGAGAATATATTCCGAGTCCTCACTAAGCGGAATGACGCATCTTCCGTCTTCACTACGAAGAAAATAGCTGCTGCCACTTTGCGATTCCGGCGCAACTTCTGAACGGGCGGTTTCATTCGAAGCACTTTCTTCCTGAGAACTTGCATCAAACGGCGGAACCGTTAACAAAAACATTCCGCATTCACATCTGCTTTCGCTATAAGGACGAACCGCACCGCATTTCGGGCATTTTCGGAAAAACCGCGGCTCTGTTTCCGGTCTCGTCACATTGAGAATTCCCACCGCTTCCGAATCCGTCGCATTACTTATGGGCACGCGCAGCAAATCTTCTCCGCATTCGGCGCAGATGATATTGCTGATTCGGTTGGCATTCCCGCAGGACGGGCATCGCTTTATCTTCATAAGTATTTCAACTCTCTGCTTTGATAGTATTCATAAAACAGGTCTTCTTTTGCAGCATCTGCATCATCCGCACAGGTAAATTCCGAAGTATTGATAATCTGTGCAAAATCAGGGCTTACCGGATACTCCGCCTCTTTCTTCATGGCAAGTCCGTTCGCATTAATCAAATCAAAAATCTTTTCATAGTCCGTACAGAATTTCACCTGCTCCTTTACAATCCGCTCCACTTCCCTCGGTTGCGGCATGCGGTCCTTTTCATCCATTACCGCGACTTCCATCGTGACCTTGCCCTCGGAATCGTAAATCACATGTAAAACCACATCATCATGAATCCGGTATACTTCCCTTTTAAAATTGAAATCCTCTTCTTTTTCACCGAGATACACATATCCCGTTTTTTCTAAAGTCTCCCGAATCTGTTTTCTTAAAAGACGCAAATCCCCGTCCTTATCCCGGGAAGAAAGAATTTTTCCGCATTCATAACGGATTTCCTCTATCGAGGATTTCGCAAAAGCAAATTTTTTCGGCTTAATTCCTTCCGCCTTGCAAAGCATGTGATATCTTGCAAGCTCCCGGCTTAACTGCTCATCCAAAAGATCCGCTTCGCGCTCTTTGTTTTCGATTTTTTCCCGAAGCGGGCGAATTCTTTTCACATCAATTTCATGAATCTCCGTAAAAATCGAAAATCCGTCCCGTCCGTCATCCCGGCTGATTTCCTCTATCTGTGCAAGGTAACCGGCAATTTCGGGGCATTCTAAGGAAAGAACTTTTGCACGACTACACAAATCCTCCAAAAGATTGATAAGCCGAAGCACCTCGCCTTTTGCGGTTTCCATCGGAATGATGTCTTTTGTGGAAAAAACCGTACCGCCTGATGAATCCACTCCAACTGCAGATTCCGCACCTCCCACAGAAGCAATGCGGACTTTTGCGATTTTTTCCGCAATCCATTTTTCCCTGCACTCATAAACCAGATTCTCTATTCGAAGGACTTCTTCCTCATCCGATGCATGAATCTCTTTCAATTCCTTCAACGCATCCGAAAGTGCAATATTGGTTCCGTCCTGAAATGCTTTTTCTATCCGGACAAGGGAATTTGAAATCGCTGCCTGGATTGTTCCGAGTGCATCCGCGGACTCCTTTCCCTCTTTCGAATCATAAAACGGTAAAAGCATTCTTTGCAGATTTTCGATATCCCGGCTTCTTCGATTCAGGCAGTCACGAAAGCGCACCAAATCCTGAAGAAGTCTTCTTCTGTCTTCTTCAAACAAATGCAGTCGTTTCATTTCGTAGGCTGATATTTTCGGTCCGCTCATTATTCAAACCCTTTCAGTTCATATCCCCGGCTTTTTAACCATCCGTACACCGCAGGTTTTAAGCGGTGTTCCGAATCCAAAAGAAAAGAAACAATCCGGTAGGTTTCCGAATATCCTTCCCCGGTATTCGACGCCAGATAGTCTTTCAGCGAATCAAGATCCTTAAAAATCGTTCCGTCCGGCAGTCCGGGATTTAATTCCTTATGCCCGGAAAGACGATAAATCAATTCATAGGTATTGCGTTCCCTGTATCGAAACCAGTCCTTCCCCGAAGCACGTTTTTCAAATTCGGAAATCAGACTTAAGACTTCTTTTGATGCATTCTTCTTTTCGCCAATCTGCGTCAGTGCACCGCTTTGCAAAACGGTTTCCACGCAGTCCACCGCTCCTCTTATAATATGCAGTGCCTGACCTGAAAGTGCCGTAAACGCCGACTCCGCAAAGGACGGAATATCTTCAAAAACTCCCATCGGACAGAGAATCACATTCAAATCCGGCGACAGCGTATAAAGAATCTTTGCCAGTTTTACATCGGCAGAATATTTAGTGTTATTCTTTACGTCATCGATTACCGAAGCAAAATACCTCTGCCTTTTCGTTGCGAACATTCCATCCCGAAGATGTGCCGAAAGCCCGCGTTCCTCATCAAAAAGGATCCTGGATTTTCCTTCCTCCCAGTGATATCCAACGGCAAGGCACAGCGAATCAATATCCGTATACTCCTTCCCGCAAAAGCTGAATGCCGGTATATCTCTCGCATTCTCGTCTTCCACCCGGTCGCGCGCCCCGTAACCCGGTACCGGCATCTCCTCACCGGAAAGCCATTTTTTTACATCCTCGTAAGTCCATCTGCGGTTCGGATTCGAAGGATCGTTACGGAAAGACAAATCCTGATAAGTAAGCCCCAAAATCAGCCGATACAGCCGATCCGGCATATTTCCGGGCTTCGCGATAATGCTGGTGTAGGAATTATCCTCCCCGAACGGCGTTTTTCCGGTAAACATTTCATAGAGCAAAATACCGAAGGAATAATAGTCCGACTCGTCAAAATAGACGTTTCTTAGCACTTCCGGAGCCGCATAGGAAGCCGTAAAACCAATGGTGGATACCACGATGGATTTCGATTCCCTTGCCACGGACGAAAGCCCGAAATCAATTAACACCAGCGAATTGGCGATATCATTGGACCACATGATATTATTCGGCTTAATGTCCCTGTGAAGAATTCCGCATTCATGAAGATCATGCAGCGCCTCGTTCAGTTCCGGAATAATAACCTGCTCCAATTCTTCAAACGTAAAGGTCCGCTCCCTCACCGAATCCGCAAGGCTTCCCTTTTCATAATATTCATAAACCTCAAAATACCTGTCAAACAGTTCTCCCGAATAATATACCCTTGCGATTCTCGGAGAATTCGTCTTTTTTAATTTCTCGGACAAAGCGGCTTTTTCATCCATTCTGCGGTTATAAATTTTGACGACAAACTGTTTCGTGCGTCCGTCAGAATTTAAAGAGGCCGGATTGCCGTCTTCCTGCATCGAAAGAGCATTATATAAAATTGCAGGATTGCCTGCTTTTGCCAGATATATATCTGCCTCACCGCTTCCGCCGGCCGAACTGATACGACGGATGATTTCAAACTCTCCCGGAACGATATCTCCTGCTTTCAGCGAAATTCCACCAAAATATGCAGGCACCCGGTCCGCTTCCCGGTTCAATGCGGTTCCTTCTCCGGTCGCATTCCTTTGACCGTAAGTATTCATAACCGTCGCATCATTTTGGGCGCGATTATTCAACCCTGCAGTGTCACGACCGTAGGTATTCATAACCGTCATGTTATTCAGTTGATTGTCATTTTCCTGACTCATTCAAACCCTCAAAACCTACAATGATAATAAAACCACAAAAATAATTAAACTCACTAAATAATCTAAACTCTCGAAAACAATTTAAATCCACGAATATTTTTTAAATTCTTGAAAACAATTCCCGTTTTCGATCGATCATTTCCTCAATCTGGTCCATGTAAAGCCCGATATCCTTTGCGGTATCGCAGCGTTTGATATCGCCCGGCATAACTTTCTTTGAAACGGTTCCCGCTCCGAGTGCCACGATGGACTGCACTTCTTCCATCATCAGAATGTTGTAAATCCCGAATTTCCCTTCACTTGCAAACCCAACATTTTCAAGATTTCCGGCGATATTCTTCTGCCGGTAGAGATAATACGGTTTTAAATCAAGCGCCTTCGCACCTTCGTATGCAACCTCCATCATTTGAACCGGATTGCGGTCAAGACCGAGAGACGTCATATCTTCGCCATTTAGAATCTGCCCGGTCATTTCGGAGCTTCTCTTCATGGCAAGCGAATGAACGGTTAAGGAATCCGGTTTCATGCGAATGATTTCATCCATGGTCTTTTGAATCTCCTTCATCCCTTCACCCGGAAGTCCTAAAATGATATCCATATTGATATTGTCAAACCCTTCCTCTCTTGCAAGCGCATAGGCCTTACGGGTTTGCTCCACCGTATGCTTCCTGCCGATCCGGATTAAGGTTTCTTCATTCATGGTCTGCGGATTGACGGAAATGCGATTCACTCCCGCTTCTTTTAAGACCTTCAGTTTTTCCGATGTAATGCTGTCCGGCCTTCCTGCTTCCACGGTAAATTCCAGGAGTTTCCTTTTCCCGGATTCATTTAAAGCCCCTGTACTTTCCGATATGCCAAGACTCCCGGCTCCACTCCCGCCGCCTGTAAATTCCAGCAGCATTTCCATCAGCACCTTTAATTCTTCTGCCGATAATGCGGTCGGTGTACCACCGCCGATATAAATGGTATCCGGCAATCGTCCTACAAATGTAGTTTTGACGAAATCCAGTTCCTTCTTGATGCAGTTAAGATACTCCGGGACTCTTAGCTGCCATTTTGCAATCGGGTTAGAAAGAAACGAACAATAGGAGCATCTGGTCGGGCAGAACGGAATCCCGATATACAGGGAATATCCGTTCATCGAATTAATGAGCTTTAGAATCTCCGCCTCACGCTTTGCAATCTCTATCGCCAGGTTGCATTTTTCCTCGGATACAAAGCGTCCGTTTCGATAAAAGGAAATCACCTCTTCTTCGGTTGCACCCTTTTCAAACATCACTCTTGCCGGCTTTGTCGGGCGTACACCGGTCAAATCTCCCCACGGAAGTGTTTGCCCGGTCACCGTTTCCAAGGCCTTATACAAATTCCCCATATGGGCTTTTTTATATTCTTTCTTCTCTTCTTTTAAAATTGTTACGGGATATTCGTATGAAACTTTGTCCCCTGTTTGGGAAACATAAAGGATGCGCGAAAGATTTTCTTCATACTCGCACAGGAAACCGAAATTTTCATTTGAATCAGACAGCCCTCTGTCCGTGTGTAATCCGCATGCAGCGCCTTCACTTTGCGGACCTGTGCATACAGAAAATGCGCCCGTATCATCATACAGGCGCACAATATTTTCCTTCGGATAGAATTCGCGAATTAAAAGATATGTATCATATTCATAGTTTTCCCCTGCTACCGCCAAAAGCATCCTTCATAACCCCGAATTCCAAATGATAAGATGTTGCATTGCGTATTACATATTCATATACGGATTATACATTTTTTCATGTCCGATCGTGGTAAACTCACCGTGTCCCGGGTATACCTTCACATCATCCGGAAGCTCTGCAAGTTTCCTGAGGGACTGCTTTAAAACCCCTGCATTTCCGGTTTCAAAATCCGTCCTGCCGACGCTCTCGCAAAAGAGCGTATCGCCGCTGAATAAAACCTTGTCCTCTTCACTGTAAAAACAGCAGCCGCCCGCGGTATGCCCCGGCGTTTTAATCATTTTAAGCTTTATACTGCCGACGCTTACTTCTTCCCCGTCTTTTAACAAAATATCCGGCTTCACGGTATAGCTTCTTCCGACCTTATAGGAGGAATTCAGCTGCGGATCACGCAATAATTCTTCCTCGTCTTCGCTTGCATAAATCTTTGCTTCGGAAACCTCGCGCATCTCATTTGCTCCCATAATGTGGTCGAAATGCCCGTGCGTTAAAAGGATGGCCTTAATCTGAAGCCCTTTTTCGCGAAGTCTTACAAAAAGCTTGTCTCCCTGGGAATTCGGATCGATAAAAATCGTATCCGTCTCGCCTTCCCGGTGAATAAAATAGCAATTATTCTCAAGGATTCCGAGAACGATACATCCTACATTTAACTCTTCCATCTTAACTGCTGGTCCTTTCAATATTGATGACGCTCTCAATCTGCCCGAGTTTTTCCACTATATTGGACAGTTCATCCTTGCCCCTGATTTCAAAGGAAACCTGAATGGTCGCAACGTCCTTTTTACTGGTCGCGGTGGAAAGCGAAAGAATGGAAATATTCTTCTCGGTGAGCGTTTTGGTAATGTCCACCAGCAAACCGTTTCGATTGGTTGCATAAATCGTAATATTGGCAATGTATTTTCCGGTATTGTCCGCCGTCAGTGCCTTTTCGCTCCAGTCCGCTTCGATTAATCGGATTTTATCCTCTTCGGGAAGATTCCGGATGTTTACGCAGTCAATACGGTGAATTGAAACCCCTTTTCCTCTCGTCACATAACCAATAATACTGTCGCCCGGAATCGGACTGCAGCACTTGCCGAAACGAAATGCCACATCATCCACACCTTCCACGACGATACCGTCCTTGGCATCGAAACGTCTCGGATGCTTAATATTAGTCTCCGAAATCTGATCCACGAGCTGTTCGTCGGTAAGCGGCTTTTTATGACTTCTGTCATAGAGCTCCGTCATCTTATTGATGACCTGTCCCTCTTTGAGTCCGCCGTGTCCGACTGCGGCAAGAAGCGCATCCCACTCCTTAAAGCCGTATTTCTTCATGACGTAATCGGTATAGGGAGTCTTTGCAAGCTCGTTAAAATCATAGCCTCGCGGTCTACAGTAAGCCGATAATAATTCTTTGCCTTTTATGATATTATCGTCCTTGCGCTCATGACGGAACCATTGATTAATCTTATTTCTCGCCTGCGCGGACTGAACAAACTTAAGCCAGTCGCGGCTCGGTCCGTTCGAAGTATTGGATGTAATGATTTCGATTTTATCACCGTTTTTGATGCGGTAATCAATGGGAACGATTTCCCCGTTTACCTTCGCTCCGGTCATTTTATTTCCGACTGCTGAGTGAATGGAATAAGCAAAATCAATCGGCGTCGATCCCATCGGAAGCTGCTTTAATTCACCGTTCGGCGTAAAGCAGTAAACTTCATCGGCAAATAAATCCAGACCGTCTTTGACCAGATTTAAGAATTCCATGTTACTCTCGGATTCCTTCTGCCACTCCAGAATCTGACGAAGCCATGCGAATTTCTTTTCGTCACTTAAATTGATCTTCTTACCATCGGAATTTTCTTTATATTTCCAATGCGCAGCAATACCATACTCGGCAATCTGATGCATCTCATCGGTACGAATCTGAATTTCAAACGGCTGTCCCGTTGAACCGATTACCGTCGTATGAAGCGACTGATACATATTACTCTTCGGGGTATCGATATAATCCTTGAAACGCCCGGGATAGGGCTTATAGATACTGTGAACCACGCCGAGCGCAGCCCAGCAGTCAGGGATTGTATCCACAATAATACGAACCGCAAACAGATCATAAATCTGATCCAGGGTCTTATTCTGATTCTTCATCTTCTTGTAGATGGAGAAGAAATGCTTTACTCTTCCGTCAATACGTGCATGAATGCCCGCATTCCGGATATGCTGTCCGACTTCCTCAACGATGTTTTGAACGTATTTTTCACGTTCCGCACGGCGGGTGGCGATTTTATCCACCAGATCGTAATAGACATCCGGCTCCAAATACTTTAAGGAAAGGTCATCGAGCTCTACCTTAATCTTGGAAATACCGAGACGCTGTGCAATCGGAGAATAGATTTCCAGCGTTTCCTGCGCCTTTTCAATCTGTTTTTGCGGCGGCATATGGGAAAGCGTACGCATATTGTGAAGGCGGTCCGCAAGTTTTACGATAATGACACGGATATCCTTTGCCATGGCAAGAAACATCTTACGAAGATTCTCCGCCTGCTCATCGAGCTTGTCGCGGTTTCCGATTTCCATGCGGCTTAACTTTGTCACGCCTTCCACGATATTCGCGACGTCCATATTGAATTCTTTTTTCAGGTCGTCATACGTAATATCCGTATCTTCAATAATGTCATGCAAAAGGCCGGCAATAATGGTACTTTTGTCCATTTCCATGTCGGCTAAAATAATCGCAACATAAATCGGATGAATGATATATGGTTCACCGGATTTACGAAGCTGATCCTTATGCGCATTATTCGCCATTTCAAAGGCTTTTGTAATCTCCGGAACACTTTCCGGACTGTATTTGTTGACACGGGAAATAAGGTCGTCAAAAAGCTCCCTCGGGGTCAGGAATTCCTCGATGGATTCGATACGACCGTCATCAATGACAAACTCATTCTGAACTTGTTTGGAAATCTTGGTTTTTTCTTCCATGTTCAGCCCTCAACAAAAACAATATAATAGAGTATAATACCTCAAAATGGCTTATTTTTCAAGTAAATCAGCGATTTTGCAAGGTTTTTTCGTATGTTTTTTCGTAAAAATATATGCGAAAAATGTAAAAGGAGCGTTTCCCGTCGGTAATCCCCTCAGAAAACGCCCCATTTTTATATTCTTTTCTGTAATTTTGCCTGTTTTAAGCCACTATCTTACGAAACCTAACGTAATAAAGTTATCTTTTACTTCCTCAAATCCACTCTTCTTACCTTACCGGAAATCGTCTTCGGAAGCTCGTCCACGAAATCCACGATTCTCGGATATTTGTAAGGTGCCGTATGGCTCTTTACATAGGTCTGAATCTCTTTCTTTAATTCATCCGTTCCCTTCGTTCCCTTGGTCAGAACGATGATGGCGCGTACTACCTGACCGCGGATTTCATCCGGAGCCGCAACAACGGCACATTCGAGAACATACGGAAGCTCCATGATAACGCTCTCGATCTCGAACGGTCCGATACGATATCCGGAGGATTTGATCAAATCGTCCACACGTCCGACATACCAGTAGAATCCGTCCTCATCCTTCCATGCGGTATCACCGGTGTGATAATAGCCGTCATGCCATACGCTCTTCGTCTTCTCATCGTTTAAGTAATAGCCTTCAAACAGTCCGTTCGGAACGCCGTCCTCGGTACGGATTACGATCTCGCCGGTTTCACCGACCGGAGCAAGACTTCCGTCCGCTGCCATGATTTCCACCTGATACTGCGGGGAAGGTCTTCCCATGGATCCGACCTTATTGTTTTCACCGACATAGTTTGCAATCGTAAGCGTCGTTTCGGTCTGGCCGAAGCCTTCCATGATTCGTACGCCCGTTGCCTTTAAGAACTGGGAGTATACCTCGGGGTTCATTGCCTCACCCGCAACCGTTGCATACTTAATCGAGCTTAAATCATATTTTGCAAGATCTTCCTTGATGAAGAAACGATACATGGTCGTCGGCGCACAGAAGGTTGTGATTTTATACTTTGCAAACATCGGCAGGATGTCTTCCGCCTTAAATTTTTCAAAGTCATATACGAAGGTTGCCGCTTCGCATAACCACTGGCCGTATAACTTGCCCCAGAGCGCTTTTCCCCATCCGGTATCGGCAATTGTAAAATGCAAGCCGTTCGGGTCCACATTGTGCCAGTATTTTGCAGTCAGGAAGTGTCCTAACGGGTACTTATGCGTATGTGCCGCGATGTTCGGATATCCGGTGGTTCCGGATGTAAAGAGCATCAGCATGGTATCGTTTCCGCAGGGCGTATCTGCGGTACGAGGGAAGATGTCGGAGCATTTCTCGAATTCCGCATCGAAATTATGCCAGCCTTCTCTTTCGCCGCATGCGATAATCTTGGTCTTTAAGGTCGGGCTCTTCTTCTGCGCCAAATCCACCTGCTCTGCCACATCACCGGTTCCGGTGCAGACAATCGCAGAGATTCCTGCGGCATTGAAGCGGTATTCAAAATCGTGGTCCTTTAAAAGATGCGTTGCGGGAATTACGATTGCGCCCAGCTTATGAAGTCCGAGAATCGAGAACCAAAACTGATAATGACGCTTTAACACAAGCAGTACACGGTCGCCCTTCTTAATGCCGAGGGATGCAAAATAATTTGCAGCCATGTTGGAATATTTTTTCATATCGGCAAAAGTAAATCTTCTGGACTCTTTGTCGTTGGATACATATACCATTGCGGTCTTGGACGGGATTTTTCTTGCAAGCTCGTCCACAACGTCGAATGCGAAGTTAAAGGTATCGTCATTCTTGAAGTTTACGCTGTTTACCACGCCGTATTCATCCACGGTCGTATCCACGAATTTCTCGTAAACCGGATTCTTTAAGTTTGCCTTATCGACATTGGTCTTAACGAATTTCTGAACCTTGTTTTCTACCTTGGAAGGTCCCTTTGCATCGGGATTCATAACGATTGCGTAGATTTCGCAATCCTCACCGCCGAGTGCGATTTCATTGTGAGGGATTGCGGAATTATAGTAGATGGAGTCGCCTTCGTGAAGGATTTCCACAACGTCGCCGACTACCATTTTTAAGCTGCCCTTTAAAACAATATCCAGTTCCTGGCCGACATGGGTTGAATATTCATAGGGCGGATTCAGTGCTTCCTGGGAATACGGAATACGTACAAAAAACGGCTCCGCGAGCTTATTCTTGAATTTCGGTGCAAGACGGTAATACTCGAATCCTTCACGTCTTACAATCTGATCTCCCTCGCCCTTTCTGGTTACGGTAACCTCGGAAAGAACGGGGCTTCCGCCTTCCATTAAATCCGTCATTTCAACGTTGCAGACCTGTGCAATTTTGTAAATGAAGGTAAAGGAAAAATCCTCTTCGCCGGATTCATATCTGGCATACTCATCGGGCGTTAATCCGATTTTTTTTGCCAGCGCTTCCTGGGATAAATTCATATCCTCACGAAGGGCCTTAATACGTCTTGCGACCTCATGGATTTCGTTTTCCAGTTGCGTGGATGTGTTTGTCATAATTGACCTCCTGTAATTAACTAATGCTTCTTCGGGTAGGTGATGCGTTTTGCTATTCTCACTCATAAGCGCTAACGCGCTTATTTCGTGTCCGAGTACGTGTCTTATAACTACTCCCCGTCTCCCGGACA
>CACZRH010000040.1 GCA_902783455.1 uncultured Lachnospiraceae bacterium
CTTGGAATTATCTATGCTACAGGAACATTGAATAAATTATATTCCTTTAAGAAGAGACTATTTGAAAAAAGAGAGTAAGGATTTGATTACAGAACATCGGTTACTTCTTGATTTACTACCTAAAAAATGATATTATTTAGGTAGTAAATTGTTTTTTGAGGGATTTTATATGCATATATATGATTATTCGTTTTTGAAGGATACTATTCCGGTAAATATAGTTAGTCTTACTGATGTAATAGCCGATTTAAAATCCAGGGAAGAATTTCGTAAACTCCAATACAGCGAGACTTTCGAGATCCTTAGAAAAAAGGCAATAATTGAATCCGTAAAAGGCAGTAATGCGATAGAAGGTATTGTAACTACGGATGACAGAATAAGAGACATTGTTTCCGGAGCTATTCCTATAACACATGATGAAATGGAAATTTCCGGGTATAAGGATGCTTTGAATATCATTCATTCATCATACGAAAATCTTGATTTGACAGAAGATTTGATTTGCCTATTACATAGAACAATAGAAGAAGAAACGAATCGTCTGGAAGCTGGAAGATATAAGAAAACAAATAACTTCATAATGGAATATGGTCCGGATGGAAGCAGGCGTGTGAGATTCAAACCTGTTTCGGCCAAAAAAGTGCAGGAAAACATGGAACAATTGATATTGGCATATTATGAAGCCAGACAGGATTCTGAAATTCCCGCGCTTATGCTTATACCTTGTTTTATACTTGATTTTTTGTGCATTCATCCGTTTCTTGATGGAAATGGACGCGTATCAAGGCTTTTAACGGTTTTGATGTTATATTTATCCGGATATGATATTGTCAGATATATCTCATATGAAGGCCAGATCAATAAGTACAAAGCCGGATATTATGAAGCCTTACAAATATCATCGGAATCATGGCACGATAACAAAAATGATTATGTACCATTCATCATTAATTTTATGCAAATCTTATATAGGTGTCATAAAGATTTGGATGAATCATTTACGGATATATCTTTAAAAAAAGCGAAGAAGTCTGAACGCGTTGAAAACATTTTACTTGGCGCCATAGTCCCAATATCCAAGCAGGAAATAATGGAGAAAGTACCGGATGTGAGTATTAAGACAGTCGAATTGGTTCTTGGTAAAATGCTAAAAGAAAACAAGATAAAAAAGATTGGAACATACAAAGATGCGCGTTATACAAGAAACGATAGATATATCTAAGAAAAAAATACAGATGAAAAAAACTTAAAACGGGGCTAACAGATGATACAGTATGCCGAGTATATTACAGCAGAAGAATATATGGAATTGCGGAGAAAAGTAGGCTGGTGCGAATTTGCGCTTGAGGAAGCACAGGCCGGGATTGATAATGCGTATATGGTTCGCTGTGCCAGAGATGATGATAAAGCGGTAGGTGTGGCAAGGCTTCTTTGGGACGGCGGATACATTGCATTTTTATCGGATGTTATTGTGGACCCCGAGTATCAGAGGCAGGGAATCGGCAAGAATCTTGTAGAAAGCATAATTGGCAGAATAAAAGCGGATATGAAGCCCGGTTACAAAGTCAAAATTTGTTTGCTTGCAGCGAAAGGGAAAGAACCATTCTATGAGAAATTTGGATTTGCAGAAAGGCCAAACGATAAACTCGGAGCAGGCATGGATCAGTGGTTTGAATTTGAAAAAGGGGAATGACCGGTAAGAGAAAATGCATAAAGTACATCATGGAAAGCCGACTCCAAATAAGTTTGCATAATAGAATTGTCTTTTATGATATACTGAAGGTGGCGCTGGATATTACTTTGAATGCTTGATTGAATTGTAAAAATGGTTAGTGATTTAAATTCGGAAGATAAAAAGTATGAAAAAGATTTATATATTTATAGTTAATATAATCATCATGATTGCCATATTGATTTTCGTTGTTCTTTACTCGAAGTTAGAAAACAAAAAATCTTACCAAAGGCAGATTGAACACTTTGAAAACACTACCGTAACCATGGAACGTGTGACAGAGAATTATCTGGAAGGCGAACAGCGAATCTGCGATGTATGGGCGCGATATATCAACAATAATAATATGACAATGGAAGAAGCGGTTGATTTTATCCGTGAGTCTCATGTGCTGAATAACACATCTGCTCATCTGATTGCCCGGGATTCGCTCATGGGTCTTTCAACGCGCCCGAAACAGGGTACAATCGATGAATATGAGGTTTCTTATTCAAGGGTTGCTCTTTTGGAAGATACGGATTGGATTGATGAAATAGGAATATCAATCAACATAACGCGTGCTTATACAAACCCGATGAATGGCGAGCAGTCTCTGGCTTTCTGTAATTATGTCACGTTGAAAGATCCGGATAATAATTCTTCCGAAGAGGCAATTCTGCTCAGGGTAATTCCTCTCTCGGATCTTGAACAAAAATGGGTTTTTCCGCAAACGGAGCTCGTGAATGCGGAATTGGCCATGATTGATTCCAATGGTGATTATATTTTAAAAGGATCGGATTTTAAAAATTCCAGTATTATAGAATTCTATAAATCATATAATTCGACGGATCCGGAATCGGTAAGCCAATTGCTCAAGAATATTACGTCATCGGTAGGATCCGTTTCGATGCTTAATTCTCACGGTCAGGAGTGCATACTTGCCTATACGCCTGTTTCCGCAACTGAGGGTTGGACAATGCTCGGTCTGGTTCCTGCCGAGGACCTTTCTGTAAAAGGAGAAAACTGGCTTTTATTCGGAGTCGTTTCTGCGTGCTTATTGCTCTTGTTTATCAGTGATCTGGTTTATATGCAATACTTAAATAAACGTTTTCAGATTACTGCCAGGGAAGCGGAGTCGGCAAACCGGGCAAAGACAGATTTTCTTTCTACTATGTCCCACGATATCCGTACACCTATGAATGCCATCATAGGTCTTACCAACATTGCCGAGAAGAATCTTGATGATGTGGATTCAACAAGGGAAAGTCTTCGGAAAATTAAACTTGCCAGCAATCATTTGTTGACACTGATCAATGACATACTGGATATTTCAAAGGTTGAAAGCGGAAAACTGAATTTAAACCCGTTGACGTTTTCCATAGTGGAGACTGTCGAGAATCTTGTAAATATCTCGCAACCGATGATTAAAGAGAAAAATATTAAATTCAGCTTTCACATAGAACAAATGGAAGAAGAGTACCTTTATGCAGACCAGCTTCGCCTGAATCAGATTTACATCAATATCCTTTCTAATGCAATTAAATACACGGAACCGGGCGGGAGTGTCAGTGTGGATCTGCGCGAGGAAAAGAGCAAAAAACCGGGTTGTGTAAATCTGATTTATGTGGTGGCGGATACCGGCATCGGAATGAGCCCGGAATATATGGAGACCATGTATCAGCCGTTTTCGCGACAAATCGACAGCCGGGTAAACAGCATTCAGGGCACGGGTCTGGGGCTTGCAATTACAAAGCAGATGGTCGATATTATCGGAGGAACCATAGACTGCCGGAGTGAGCAGGGAAAGGGAACAACTTTTACTGTTTCGCTGGATATTGCTGTTGCCGACAGGCAGCGTGAAGAGATGCGTCTTGATCAGGTTAATGTGCTGATTGTGGATAATGACGAGCAGATACTGCATACATCCAAGGATGAACTTGAATCTCTGGGGGCTTCGGTAGAATGTGCACATGGTGGAACGGAAGCAATTGAAATGATTGTCGCCGGACAGAAAAACGGCAAAAATTACAGCATTGTGTTCGTTGAATGGAAAATGTCGGATATGGACGGAATTGAGACAATACGAAAAATCCGCTCAGAGATTAAGACAGATGTTCCCATACTGCTGAGTTCTATTTACGATTGGTCGGAAATTGAGGATCAGGCAAGAGAGGCCGGCGCAAACGGGTTTATCGGGAAACCGATCTTTAAATCTGTCTTCTATAACAAGATTAATGAGTTTATCGTCGGAAAATCCAAATCTATCGAACAGGATGATGATTATTATGATTTAAAGGGAATGCGCATTCTTATTGCAGAAGACATTGAAATTAACTGGGAAATCATATCCTGTATGCTTGGAATGTTTGGTATTGAATGTGAACATGCGGAAAACGGACAAATTTGCGTGGATATGATGAAAAAAGCCGAAGAAGGCCGTTATGATCTTATCTTCATGGATGTGCAAATGCCGCAGATGAACGGACTTGATGCTACAAGAGCAATCCGCATGCTTGATAATTCATGGGCATCCTCTATTCCGATTGTTGCGATGACGGCAGATGCATTTTCCGAGAATGTTGCGGAATGTCTGAATGCCGGAATGAACGGACATATAGCGAAGCCTATTGATATGAAACTGGTAATTAAGGAAATCCGAAGGATCAAAGATACTTTAAAATAATTAAGAGGAGGTTGGATAGGGTAATGAAAAAGACACTGTGTATTTTACTGGCAACAATGATGGTCTTTGCTCTGGCTTCGTGTAATGCAAAGGAGCAGAACGTAAAGACGGATGAGGGCTATAAGCCTTCACTGGATACTTCTGTCAAAGGCCGTATCAACGTTGCCGGAGGGTATGACAATTTTGAAGCATTAGAAAAGGAATTTGACCGGTTTAACGAATATTATCCGAATGTGGAACTTGTATA
>CACZRH010000041.1 GCA_902783455.1 uncultured Lachnospiraceae bacterium
CGTTTTTTCAATCTTTGAATTTATCCATCTGTCATTAATCCGTATTTTTCAAGTGTGTTTCCGTCCGGTACATATCCGTTCAGCATACGTTCGGCTCTTTCCATCAATTCTTCATACTGAAGAAGTTTCAATGAATAATATATAAATTCTCCGTTATTGTCATCGATCCGGAAGACTACGGGATCACCATCTATACCTCCGTCCGGCTCTGCAACATAATACTCCGAAAGAGATGCAATAAAATTCAGGTTTGAATCCAGAATTTCCGTTTTTGCTTCGCTCCCATCAAGCATTCCAAGAAGATAACAGTCATATTTCTCACAATAGACAGTTTTCCAAAGAACGTTGTTCGCTATATAGAATTTCTTAACACATTCTTCTGTTTCAATATCATAAAACCGGATTTGAAAATCCTGCATCTGTATCACATAATATTTTTTATTATCTGTAATACCCTTATAAATAACCGCGAGGTCTTCCTGTGTTACTATATCTTCCGCAAACGCAATCAGCTCGTCAATCTTCTCCTCTTCGAAACCCTCTTCATATTCATCCGGGGTATTATAATCCTCCAATTCAACCAGACAATCCGTTACATTCTTTTTATAAACCGTAACGTAATCACGCCCCTCGTGATAAATCTGGAACCTGTTTTCATCAAGATAAATTTTATCGCCAACAGCGATTTCCAATTTTTCCGAAGTAATTGTTTTTTCAGCAAAGGAATTCGTTTCCGGATTCCATATAAAAACGGTTCCTTCTTCCGTTATACAGGCCGCATTTTCTTTATAATTAAAAATGGAAATCGGAAAACGGCTACTTACCTTGAAGCCCAAAACCTGCAGGTTTTGATTCATTACAAGAAATTTATTAGTGTTGAAAACCGAAACAGTATCTCCGATACAGGCAAGATCATAATAATATTCGTTCTCCAAATACTGACTGTAAAGTAAACTTTCCTTCCCGTTATCAAAAAAGAAAAGCTCCGTACCGCCGTCCCCCGTTTCTTCACTATTGTTTATGTGAGTAAAATAAAATCCGCTTTCAACGGGTGCAACGTCCAACACAACCAGATCCGTCTCATATTTGGATATAATTTCTCCCGTATCCGTTTTAAATTCTACTATGGAAGTTTCCGTTGCCTGTTCGAACGGATTCGTCATTGCGATTGCGTATTGTCCGTCATTGGAAATAATAATATCATCAAACGCGACATTCCCGGAATTTAAATTTAAGGAAGTAATATCAATTTTATATTTGCAAGCCCCGTCAATAATTCCATAAACAATTCCGTCCTGCATAAGAAGAGCCTGCTTCTCTCCGTTCTGTATTGTATACAGATGTTTAAATAAATCATCGCCGCTTGTTTTTGGGATTCTTATTTCTTTTTCCTGCTTTGTATTCAAGTCAATCTGAACAAGTTTTCCGTCCTCATAATGCAACAGACTGTCTTTTCCGTAAAACTCCATTTCACTTCCGTACTTTGAAGGATAACTGTACAGTTTTTCTCCTGTTGCGGAGTCAAATATATCAAGCATATCCTGTGTATTCCAGGAGGCAATCATACCGGCATCATAATTAAATGAGACATACTCCGGAAAAACCGGGATGTTTTTTTCCGCCGTAAACAAATCCGGCCGAAAATAAATACCCATTGCATCCTGCAGTGCCCTGTATGCATTTTGATTAAATCCGTTTTCCGGGTCGCTTGGAAGAACGCTCTTTGCAACGTAAATTGCATCCATTCGGCGTCCGTCCTCAAGTAATTCCATCGAAGAGTTTGCCGTAATGGTTGCAAGTTTTTCCTGAATAACCGCATTCTTTTTTGCCTGCTCGATCAAATAATAAGTATTCTGTGCTGCAATGCAAAAGACAATAAGAAAAATCAAACCGGAAAAAAAGGCATTTGTCCGTATTTCTCTTTCTTTCTGACGATTTTTCAAATCATCAAAATGAACGCCGAACATAACGGCACAAAGACGAAGCACCGTATTTTTAAATGCTTCTCTCCGCTTTTTACCGGTGGTTCCCCTGCAGTCTCCGGCAAGAGGTTCTCTTTTTTCACGTATTTTAAAAACCTGCCCTTCACTTGATGTTTTTTCAACATCCTCATACATCAGAATTTCCGGAAAGGCTTCGTCGGGCTCGCCATCTGCCAAAACCAGAAGAATATGATTTCGGTCAGAGATTTTTAAAAATGTTTCAATCTCCTTCATACACCATTCGGACTGTTGAAGTCTCGGCGTACAAATAACAATCAGATATTCGGAATTTAAAAGCGCCTTTTCAATTTCCGCCGATAATTCCGCACTTACCGCCAATTCCGCTTCATCGCGAAAAACACGTTCTAATTTTCGTCTTCCGGTTTTCTTTGCAATAGCATACGGAAGGCGGTAATTTTCCAAAGCTTTATGAAGTTTTTCGGCAATTCCTTTATCAGGAGAACAGTGTCTGTAGCTGATAAAGGCATCATATTTGATTACTTCTTCTGCCATCGGAACAGGGAACCTCCAAACAGGATAAAATTGTGACTACATTTTTCAGTTTACCATCAAGAATACAATATATTTACCATCTCTCTACTGCTTTATTGCAATAATTTATTCATTCGTATACATCACTCTCTTTTTTCTTCGGCTAATTGTTTATTCCACGCTTCCAAATTCAAACCATTGATCCATTCCTGCTCCCAGTTTATCATTTGGTCTTTCTGCGAATCCAAGTTTCTCGTAAAAGGGTTCTTTTCCTTTCGCTGCCAGCAAACATATTTTGACCTTGTAGCCCGGCTTCATATCAGCTTTGATTCTTTCTATTATACTTTCTACAAGTTTCTTTCCTATTCCCTGTCCCTGATACTTTGGATCCACGATAACATCAGATAAAAAAGCAATGTACCCTCCGTCCCAAAGACGTCTTGCTACACCAATTGCTTTATCCTCATCCCTGGCACAGCGAACCATATAAGCGTTATCAATCCCGGCTTGCGCTTCCTCAAGTGCGAATTCACACCACCC
>CACZRH010000042.1 GCA_902783455.1 uncultured Lachnospiraceae bacterium
GATTTTGTTCATGCGGGATTTGATTTTTACGCAACCGAGGACGAAGCGCAAATTAATCGGGTAACACAGGATGTAAATGATTTGCTCAAAATCGGAACGGACGGTATTGAAAAGCTTTACAATGCTACAATCACATCGGAATAACGACAGACAAACCGACAGGCAGTGCATTTCCATGCACTGCCTGTTTTGGTTCATCCCTCTTTAGCTCTCTTTTGATTCGCTGCAATTCAAAATGTTTTGGAAACCGAAATTGTTACTTTCGTTCCCTTGATACTGACACTGACATCATCCGCAATGCTGGCAGTGATGGATTTCTCCAGTTCATCCCATGCCTCTTTTGCTTCTTCACCTGCGGTATTTCTGATTCCGTCTACATACTGTCTCATGGACCAGGTCATATTGTCGTCTGAGCCGTATCCGGTAGGACTTCCGAGGCTCATTAAACCGACTGATATTCCGGCCAGGCCGTTCGTTCCGTCCTCTTTCGGAAGAAACGATGTTGCAATCATGTCCTTTATTTTTCCCATAAATCCTTTTGCCGCCGCATTCTCACCGGTGGAAGATACTGCAAGAAGCGCTTTTCGAATCTCCTTGGTATACACGATTTCTCCTTCAAGAATCAGACTGTAACTTTTCCCTTCCTGTTGTGCTCTGTAATCTGCCTTAAAATCCTCATCCTCATCACCTGTAATCCCCCGAATCATTCCAAGCAGCTCTTCCGCAAGAAGACGCAAACGAAGCGCTTCCTTTTTGGAAAGCCCGGCATCAAGCCCCATCTTTTCAGTAGCTGCAACAGCCTCACTCATACCCGTTCCGTGGCTTCCAACCTGCATTTCAACATAATTCATAATAGAACCCTCCTTAATTGAAATATCTGTATCCGTAATTTGTAATTAATTTCACCTTTATTCCAAGAATCTTATCAAATATTTTCCTGCTCTTTTTTCATATCCTTATTATAAATCGTGCATCCCATTTTTGTTCCCGTTTTTGTTACATATAAAGCCTCATCCGCCTCTAAAAACAGCTTTTCCGAAACACCGTTTTCGGAAAAGGAAAGACCGGCGCTGACGGATGTTTTCGGCACATTTGAAATAGGATTCTGCAGCTGTACATTGATACTGTTAATTTTGTTTTTTACGACAAAAGAAAGATTATCCGTGATTCCGAGCATGACTACCACAAACTCGTCTCCGCCGTAACGGAAGACGTAATCCGAAGTACGAAATGTCACTTTAAGCAATTTTGCAACATTCTTCAGAATTATGTCTCCTGTTGCATGTCCGTATGTATCATTGATCTCCTTAAAATGGTCAATATCCAAAACCAGCATGGCAACCATCATATCCTTATCCTGTGAAAGCCTGCGCATAATCTCATTATAACCCTGTCGGTTATAAATACCGGTCAGACTGTCTATTACGGCTTTATTTTTTAGCTGTTTCCGATTCTGAAGATATTCGTCGTTCTGGAAGAAGAACATATAAAGCATAAGCGCCATAGTTATGGCATTCTCGCACATAAGAGCATGGAATGAAAAGAATTCGAAAAGCATCGCAATTCCCATCAGACATAAGGATGCCAGAATCATCGTGGCATGCCGGTATTTCTTATGGATAAAATCGTATACCGCAATACCCGCAACTATAAAAAGATAGAAAAACAGCGGCACATAATTGATCCAGTAAAGCGGGCCAGCTTTAAAATGGTTATCCGGTGTAAAACTGTAAACCTGATTCGTGAAAAATACGGAAAATGCACCAAAGGCCGTAATAATCAACGGTATTCCAAGCCATAAGAATACCTTTCTGATTTTTCTTTTTTTCAGATTAAAATCCGTTCCGATCAGACTGTATATTACAAGCGTTCTGCTGCAATAACCAAATGCCGAATAAACCGCCCTGCGTATCGTATACTGCGCATATTCGGATGTAATGTTGTCGGCATTTCGAAAAATAACGCTCAGTGAAAAAATAACAATCGTAACGATGAAAAAATGCCTCTTTCTTTTGGAAAGGCTTTTATTTTTCATGGTAACTGCAAGCATCATGAAAATACCGATTACCGGAACAAAATTATAAGAAATAAACTCTTTCAAATTCCTTAAATTCCCTCTGTTTCAAAAATCAGTTCACCCAGTACACGAAGCAGATTATCCGCTTCCACCGGCTTATTTAAATGTGCATTCATTCCTGCCTGAACGGAACGTTTTGCATCCTCGTCGAAAGCATTCGCAGTCAGCGCAATAATCGGGACCTTTTTTGCATCCTCCCTGTCCATTGCACGAATCATCTTCGTTGCCTCGAGTCCGTCCATAACAGGCATACGCACATCCATTATAACAGCTGCATAAATTCCCGGAGTACTTTTTTCAAATAATTCAACCGCAAGTTTTCCGTTCAGGGCATGGTCCACCTTGATATCATCCATCTCAAGGATGTCCGTGAGAATTTCGGCATTCAGCTCCATATCCTCCGCAAGAAGAATTCTGCGTCCCGAAAGCTTAGCCTGGTTCTTCTCCATGAAAACATTCATTTTACTGCGACGTGCAATATGCTCGATATTTTCCATAATATTCGCAACAAAAAGAGGCTTTGCCATAAAACTATCCACGCCGACACTCAGTGCCTCTTCCCGGATATCATCCCAGTTATAAGCGGTAAGCGCAACCACAATACTTTCTTTGCCATACAGTTTAACAATTTCAGCCGATGCTTCCTTTCCACTCATTCCGGGCATATTCCAATCCATAAGGACCATGTTATACGGCTTATATTTGGCATGCTGTATTTCCATCTTACGCAAAGCTTCCTGTCCGCTTGTGCAAATCTCGGCCAGAATTCCGACCTCTTCCAGTACCATTCCTGCATGTTCTGCTTCAACCGGATCATCATCTACAATCAAAACATATAATGCGGACAAATCAAGTGCACCCGTCAAACCGGAATCCTTCTGATTGGCTTTTCCAAGTGTTAATTTTACTTCAAATTCCGTTCCGACGCCTTTCTCGGATTTCACTTCGATGGTACCGTTCATCATTTCCACAATTCGTTTTGTAATGGCCATTCCGAGACCGCTGCTGCCGTATTTTGTCCTGTTATTTACATTCTCCTGGGCAAAGGCATCAAAAATCTTCGGAATAAACTCCTGATCCATACCGATACCGGTATCTTTAATCGTAAAACGTAATGTGGACTGATCTTCAAAATCCGCGACTTTCCTCACCGTCAAAATTACACTGCCGGGAGCTTCCGTAAATTTAACGGCATTTGATAAGATATTTAAAAGCATCTCTTTGATCTTCACATCATCGCCGAAATAGGAACCATCCACCAGATTTACGATATGGCACTCATAATTCAATCCCTTTTCATCGCATTGCGACTGAATCATGGTATTAAGCTGTTCCAGCATGGCAAAGAGTGAAAATTTCTCTTTATTCATCTGCATTCGTCCCGATTCAATCCGGCTCATATCCAGAATATCATTGATGATACCCAGAAGATGTTTGGAGCTGTCACCGATTTTTACAAGATATTCGCGTGTTTCAGGATCCAGCTTTTCATTTTTTAAAGCGATTGCATCCAGACCGATAATCGCATTCATCGGAGTACGAAGCTCATGACTCATGCCGGAAAGAAAAGCTGTCTTGGCCTTATTAGCTTCTTCCGCGGATTCCAAAGCTTCTGCCAAAGCTTTATTCTTTGCCATGGTTTCATGTATTTCCGCATCTACGTCCGTAATACCCATAATAATATACTGTTCGTCTTCCATACGTGAAATCTTCATGGTAACATAGAACGGTTCGTTCTCTTTCACAATACGAATGGTCATGACAAAGGTTTCTTTCCTGTTAAGTGCTTTCATCAGTTCTTTTCGTTTCATTGCCTGCAAGAAAGCATCCCGGTCCTCTTCATAAACCATTTGGGCAAGTTCATTTTTACAATCGCTGAAAAAATGCCATCCACGCCGAACCTCTGAAAAGGAATGAGTCTCCTCATCAATCCGATACTCAACATATTCTTCCGTATCCGTATTGATATAATACATATCCATAAAATCACGTGCCAGAATCTGTGCAATACGCGTATACAAAAGTCCCGTACTGACAGCCTTTTCATATGCTTCCTTTGTCATGGCATTCTCATGCTGGATACTCACCATATCCGTAACATCCTGGCACATTCCAAGAACACAAAGCCTTCCTGCGGTATCCGTGTACTTCAATTTCGTGGTCTGAAGCTGACGCTGATTTCCTGCCGCATCCGCTACATCCTCGAAGAAAATATATGGTTTGCTTAGAGAAAGTGCTATTTTGTCTGCTTCCACAAAGTGTTTCGCTGTGTCTGCATCAAAAATCTGTGCATCGGTAAGTCCTACAACACTGTCCGGATTATCCTTATGTGCATACTCGGCAAATGCCTGATTGCAGGTAAGATAAACACCCGTTTCCGAATCCTTGGTAAAAGCCATTCCCGGCATATTGTCAAAAAGAGATTTAAATCTGTCTTTAAGCTCAGTAATTTTTTTTGCTTCCTCCTGACCGTGCCTGTATGCCTCTTTTTCGTCGTTTGCCACAAAGGAGTGAAGCAGACATGTACCAAGCATATATGCAATGGTATAAAGCGGCAGATACGGAAACCATAACTGGGCAAAAAGACAAAGTGCCATTATAAAACCAAAAGATGCCAGTGTTCGGTACCTGGATTTTTTTTCGGTATCCTCTCTAAGTCGAACCATGGAAGAAAGAGCATAAACCGAAATGATAAGTAATAAAAGAATCTGGCATACCAGCATGACATATCGAAACAGGAGTGCCTTGTAGACAGAGTTTTCATCAACCGTAAATAATACCGGTTTAAAGATATTTATAAGAACCAGTATGGTAATCACCCCGGCAATGATTCGGCTAGCATAAATCAAAAATTTACCGTTTTTGTTTTTTTCTTCCAGATATGCCACGGTAAATTCCGACCAGAACAGAATTCCCGCCGACATGGCTATATAATAAATTGTGGTATCCGCAAAAAGCAGTTTTGACCACTTCAAATATTCCAAGATGCCCCACAGAATATCGGTAAAATAATATGCCAAAACAGCAAGCAAAAATCTCCTGTATACCTTCCATACAGATTTCACATATGAAGATTCGGAATGAATCAGGATATCCCGATTCACAATCATTAACACACCGACTGCAAGCAGTCCGATTGCAGAATAATACATATCCTAAATCCTCTTATACTTCTGTTTTTACTGTTTTTTTCTTGCTTTTAAGATACTCTTGTTTTCGTACATTTTTCTGTCTGCACGTTCATAAACCGAAGCAACCTTACTGTCGGAATCGTATCTTGCCATACCAAGTGCCACTACAATTCCTCCGTTTATAACCGCTTCATCATTATGACAATTCATCTGCTCAACCAGTTCATCCAAGCGGGAATAATCATCGCCCTGCGCAAGAACACAGAACTCATCGCCACCCACTCGGAAAACAGGGCTTCTCTTGAATGTCGTGCAGACAATCCTGCAGGCATCACGCAGATACTGGTCACCTGCTTTATGACCTTCATTATCATTTACCTTCTTTAAGTCATTTACATCCAGAATAATAATTGCAAATTCCGGTGCACGACCGATTTCAATCTGTGCATTCAGTCTTTCTTCATAAACGCGATAAGCATTCCGGTTCTTCACACCCGTCAGTGCATCTATATTCGCCTCTATTCGTGCCTGAGCAAGACGCTTACCATATTCCTCTTCCTGACGGACTGCCGCATCAATATCATTGTATCCGACAATCAGACGTTTTCCTTCCACCTCATCTAACATTACGGCTTTCAGCTGGACATACCGGGGTTCACCATCAAGCATAATTCGATAACTTAATGTAAAGAGTCCGTTTTTCTCCACTTCCTCTAAAACTTTTTCCTTTGTTACCATTGAGATGAAGAGTCCCTGATCGTCCGGGTAGACCATTTTTTCTGCTTTCACTCTGGAATCTGAGAAGAAATTTTCTCCCTCACTGAAACGTTCAAAGTTATCAAATCCCGAGGTTGCGCTAATCTCCCGATACTGTCCGCTCTCCGGATTCACAACATAAATACAGAAGAAATCACCGGCCAGCGCACTGATTCTGTTGTATGCAATCTGTTCCTCACGCATCTTTGCAGCTGCGTTATGCTCGTTCATCTGTTCGCTGACATCCGTTAATGCAAAAATAATAAATCTGTCGTCATCCTGCATTCTGGTAATCTTCAGACTGACATAGCTCGGTTCCTGCTCTGCTTTCAGACGGAATGTTATCATATAGGTATTGTTTTGGTCTAAATGTTTTACCAAAGTCCGCCGGTCCATTGCACATTTTACGGAATCCTGATCCTCAGAAAGGACATGTTCTTCAATAATATCCATGCATTCCTCAAAGAAGTGGAAGCCTCTCCTGTTTTCAATCAGAGTACCATTTTCGTTATCTGTCCGGTAGCTGATAAATTCTTCCGTGTTTAAGTCCACATAGAAAAGATTCTCATATCCATGTGCCAGCGCCTGCGCAATGTGTGTATAGATAATTCCTGTACTTAAAGCCTTTTCATAGGATTCCTTCGAATCAACACTTCCTCTGGTAATATGAACAGAATCCGTAGCATCCTGAGAAATCCCCAGTACGCATTCTTTTCCGGACTCATCCGTATACTTCAATTTCGTTGTCTTAATTTGTCTCTTATGGCCCGATGCATCCGATATATCTTCATAAAAAACATATGGTCCATCCATGGACAGTGCAATGCTATCATCTTCCACAAAACGCTTTGCAGTCTCTGCATCAAATAATTCTGCGGCAGTAAATCCTACTACTTCTTCCGGCTTTTTCTTATGGGCATAATCCGCAAAAGCCTGGTTGCAGGCAAGATAAGCACCTGTTTTAGCATCCTTGGTATAATTCATGCCGGGCATGTTATCAAGCAGAGAGGTTACCGTTTGTTTCAGCTTTGCAACTTCCTCAGCTTCTTCCAAAAGAAGTTTTTGCGTGTTTGCAGTGCGTTCCGCTTTAATCTTTTGCCCAAGCAGGAATATGATAACGGAAAATACCACAACAAGCAGAAGAACAACAATAAGCCAATTATCCTTTAAAAACTCCATAAAGGAAACCTTCTGGTCAACCTGCATGTAGGAAGCAAGCGCCGAATCCATTTCCTCGCTTTTGGTCATTATTGTCGTTTTATTGACCAGAAAATATAGTTCTGTATCCCATTTCCTGACAGCAAAAGAAAATGACATGGATTCACCGGTTGGAATAGAAAACAAATTATATTTTTTTAACGTTTCCTCTGCTGAAGGAATGCGATAATTGCTGACTAAAACTCCATCCGCTTTTCCGTCTGCAACAGCCTTATAGCAGGCAGGAAGTCCGGCAAAGTTTACCCTGTTCGTTTTCGGATAATGTTCCATAATAAAGGTCTCAATATTCATCATTCCTTCATTCACTGCAAGTGTAATCGTACTTTCCTTGGAAAGTCTTTCCTGTTCCGAAGCGCGCATAATCGCATTCATTTCCGTTTTCATAGCAGGACCCGTCAGTCTTAAATCTTTTTGATCAGCATCATATGAACTTAAATTAACCGGAAAATAGCAGTCTATTTCTCCCGCTGTTAATGCCTCTAAAGCCTCCTCGGTGGAATTGAACGGAATAGTCACAAACTGAATATACGGTCTGTTTAATACATTTTGCGCATGAACAAGGTAATCCTTGAGCGCACCTGTCAGTTCCCCTGTTTCGTCATCCATATCACAAAACGGCAGATAATCATCCCTGTATCCAATCCGGATTTCACCATGTTCCTTAATCCAGTCTTCCTGTTCCGGTGTCAGAGTTGTATTTGTTCTGACATCATAGGTTCTTTGTTCCGTAATCATTTGATTGAAATACGGATCCTCATCATGAATTTCAGCCAGCGCCATATTCAGTTCGGCAAGCAGATCCGGACGTTTTTTGTTTACGGCGTAATAATAATCTGATCCACCGATTCGGGCGGAAGGAATTAACATCTGCTCCGATTCATACATGTATATGGTTGCATATCCGTCAATTTCTCCACGTCTGACCATTTCCATGGATTCATCTTCTTCTTCCGTAAGCGGAATAATTTCCAGTTTCACATTATTTTTTTCAGTCCATTCCTTAAGAAAGGTTTCCTGAATACTGTCTTTATTTACACCGACTCGCTTTCCATTTAAAGAAGCCGGATTATCGGCGGTAATCTCACGGTTTTCCGAATCAATATAAATATAATAAGATTCCGTTCCCATCGGAAGATCAGTAAATGACATATAATCTTCTCGTTCCGGCTTATAGGAAACATCACTTAACAGATCGATTTTTCCTTCTTTTAGCATCTGAAAAAGATTTGGCCAGCTGTCTTCCACATACTCATATGTCCAGCCGGTATATGCGGATATTTTCTGCTGATATTCGTAGTCAATACCGCAGCGTCTTCCGTATTCGTCATAATAACAGAAAGACGAATCAAACCATCCGACACGTACCACCTTATGATCCTTTTCATCTGCGTATGCAGTAAGCGGTATAAAAAGACTGATTCCAAATGTGAAAAGAAGCAGGAATATAATTATACGTTTCCACAATTGATTTTTTTTCTTTTTTTTCACGCTTCTCCACCCCCAACTTCCAGAATAAGAAGGGCCATCGTCTCGTATAATTTATCCGGTTCCACCGGCTTGGATAAATGTGCATTCATTCCGGCATTGATTGAACTTTCCACATCATCATCAAATACATTGGCAGTCATTGCAATAATCGGAATTTTCTTTGCATCTTCGCGATTCAGTTTCCGAATGTTGCGTGTTGCATCCAGGCCATCCATCACAGGCATCCGCACATCCATCAGAATGGCGGAATAATATCCGGGCGCGCTTCTTTCAAACATCTGCACTGCTTCTTCTCCGTTGCAGGCACGTTCGGTAACAACTTCTTCCAATTCAAGCAGATCCGAAAGAATTTCCGCATTCTGATCCACATCCTCCGCCATAAGGATTCTTTTTCCGGAAAGCACCTGTTCAAAAAAGGCCTCTTCTTCCTCCACTATTATAGCATGATTGCCGTCGGAAATAACATCTTTTGCTTCTGTGTCTGCACTTCTTTCAGAAACTTCCAGCGGAACAATTACCGTAAAGGCAGTGCCTTCTCCCTTTTTACTTTCCACTGATATTTCGCCACCCATCATCTCCACAAGATTCTTTGTAATGGCCATTCCGAGACCGCTTCCGCCGTATTTATTGGTATTACTTTCATCCTCCATGGAAAATGTATCAAAAATATGAGAAATATACTCCGGATCCATGCCGATTCCTGTATCCGTCATAATAAAGCGCATTCTGCAAATATCTCCTTCTTCGGAAAGCTGCTCAACCATAAGAGTAACATCTCCCGGTGCATTCGTAAATTTAACGGCATTTCCGAGAATATTAATCAGGACCTGTTTCAGTTTTAAATCATCCCCGACATAATATTCTTTTGTTCCACCAACGACATTACAGTGGTAAGTAAGCCCTTTTTCCTGACACTGTCCGTTAATGATGATATTAATCGGATTTAAGAATCCCTTAAATAAAAATTCCTCTTTTTTCACCGTCATACGCCCTGATTCGATACGGCTCATATTCAGAATATCATTGATCAGTCCAAGCAGATGATTTGCACTTATGCCGATTTTTTCCAGATGTTCTTTCGTACGCGGAGTCAAATCCGGGTCTTTCAACGCGATGTTCTGAAGCCCGATAATCGCATTCATCGGCGTTCGAATTTCATGACTCATATTGGAAAGAAAACTGGATTTCGCACGGGATGATTCTTCCGCACGGGCCCTCTCAATTTCGATTATTTTTTCGCGGTTTTGCATAATGGAATAGATATTCAAAAGAATCATAAGAGCTAAAACAATGAGTCCAATCTGAATATAACTTGCGACATGCATTGCCTGGTCAACTTTCTTTGTTTCATTTTGGAGAAAGACGACATCCGAAGAATCTGAGGAAAAATCCTTATCCTGTGTCTCTATATGTTTCTGAACATTGCTCTGATATTTTTGAAGTGCCTGGTCCGTTGTCTGATGCATCCAGACACTGGAGGTAAAAATAATGAGTCCCAAAAGAACCACCCATGCGACAATGGATTTTCCCATACGACGTTCATGGTCAATTTGAAGGAAAAAACGAAAGTAGAGAAATCCGCAAATGCTCCATACGGACAAAATCAGATAAGATTCCGTGGATAAGGTACTGATTGAAATGATATTCGGGATTAAAAATTCTATTGCAAAAAGAATGGAAATAACCAGCCCGATGAGCCCGAAAATTGCATATTTCCGGTTCTTTTCCTGCCTTGCACTTTTCCATGCGGATGCGGAAGTCATTGCATATGCGATTGTTGCTCCGACCGTGGTAACATCAACAATCCAACTGATTGCCGTACGGCCTAAAAACGGAAAAATTGCAGAAATCACAAGAATGCTTAAAATAGCATTTCTCGGAACAAAATTCTTTTTCTTTCCCAGCCACTTTGGGAAAAGACCGTCTCCTGAAAGCGAATCTATCAGGCGACTTAATGCAATATAATTTCCAATCAGCCCGGTAAAAATGCCGCCAAATGCTGCTATACCAAGAATCCATTTTCCGATGCCTTTGAATGCTGCATCAGCAGCATGAAAGGTCGGCTGGGAAGCCGTGCCGGAAAACATATCAAGATTTGAAATATAATCCGTCCAGGAAGTGTATCCTTCCGGCAGTGCTTTGACCGCCATCAGGCTTAATAAAATATATGTGATGGTAGCTGTGATAACAGCAACAACAAGAATCGGGAAAGATTTTTTTAAAGAAAATTTAGCTTCCGCCACAGAATGCGAGATGGATTCAAATCCAACAAATGCCCATGGTGCCAGTGCAAAGATGGTAAATATTCCGCCTGCCGCACTTCGGTCAGGTGCAAACGCGGGCGTATATCCGCCTGTGCCGAATTTATGCATAACAACGATAAAGCAGATTACAACACCCAGGAACAAAAGAACAGCCATTATAATCTGGGTCCATGCGGCGGTTTTCCGGAACAAACAAATGAGCGCCGCCACTATAA
>CACZRH010000043.1 GCA_902783455.1 uncultured Lachnospiraceae bacterium
GAACCGGTATTGGAATCGGGTGTTGACAAATCATCCGTTCCGGGTATTGTCCAGTCGCCCGAACCGGCATCAGAGGAATCCAACGGCTGAACAGAGGTCTGCGGATTCTGGTTCTGTGCCTGGTTTTGAAGCTCGTTCGCTATCGCTCTCCCAAGCAAAGAACATCCGGATAAAAATGTCAGCGATACACCTACCGCTATACAGGTAATAATTCTTTTTTTCATGATAAATCCCCTTTTCTCAATTTTTTTCTTTTATGTTTTTCTTTTATTCTCTTCTTTTTTCTATTTTTTTTATTATTTTTTCTTTTATTCTTTCCTGATCTTTTTTCTTATTTTTTCTTTTTTTCCTATTTTTTTCTAATTAACGTTTCCTTCTTCGCACTTATTTATCTTAACAAATTACTTGAAAAAAATAAATAAAAATGCCATGTGTGATTGGATTATATCGTTGCATTTACACTTAGAACAACAGTAAATTGGCAATGCCGAAATATACCATCAGTGAGATTGCATCGACCATGGTAGTGATAAAAGGGGATGCCATAACGGCCGGATCAAACCCAAGCTTCTTCGCAATCATGGGAAGCGTACATCCAATCACTTTGGCAACCATAACGGTTAATACCATGGTAAGACATACCGTGAATGCAACCAGCAGCGTGACATTCGGGTTATGCATAATCAGTCTGTCCACAATCATGATTTTTACGAAACATGCCGAAGCCAGCGCACAGCCGCAAAGAATCGCAGTTCGAAGTTCCTTCCAGATAACGCCGATTAAATTGCCAAATTCCAATTCACCAAGGGATAGTGCACGAATGATTGTAACGGAAGACTGCGATCCCGAATTACCTCCGGTATCCATCAACATGGGAATAAACGCTGCCAGTACAACCTGCGCCGCCAGTGCTTTTTCAAATTTTGTCATAATGATTCCCGTAAAAGTTGCGGACACCATCAATAAAAGCAGCCATGGAATGCGGTGTTTAAAAAGATCGAAAACATTCGACTTAAGATAGGGTTTTTCAGAAGGTGTCATACCTGCCATGATTTCGATATCCTCGGTGGCCTCGTCTTCCATGACATCCATCGCATCATCGAATGTTACAATTCCGACAAGTCTTAAATCCGAATCGACCACAGGCAGTGCAATGAAATTATATTTGGAAAGCTTCTGAACAACTTCCTCTCTGTCATCATGCGTATTCGCAAAAATCACGTTCTGATCCATCATTTCCTTGATCAGGGTATCCTCATCCTTTGCAAGAAGAAGGTCCTTTACGGTTACAAAACCGATTAATTTTCGATACGATGTGACATAACAGGTATATATGGTTTCCTTGTCAATTCCGGTACGACGGATTCTCAGAATTGCCTCTTTTACGGTCATCTCCGGCCTTAATGTGACGTATTCGACTGTCATGATGCTTCCTGCGGAATTTTCAGGATACCTTAAAATTTCATTGATATCCTTTCGAAGCACAGGGTCGGCCTGTGCCAGAATTCTTTTTACCACATTTGCCGGCATTTCCTCCACAATGTCAACTGCATCATCGACATAAAGTTCATCCAGCACTTCCCGAAGTTCGCTGTCCGAAAATCCCCGGATTAAAAGTTCCTGCAAATCAGATTCCATTTCAACAAATGTCTCCGCTGCCAATTCCTTCGGAATGAGTCGGAACAACACAGGCAGCCTGCTTTCATCCATCTCTTCAAATGCAGATGCGATGTCGGCAGGATTCATCGTAACAAGTATTTCTTTTACAGTAGGGTATTTTTTCTCCTGAAGAAGCGTAAGCAAAGTACTTACAATAATCGAAACATCTTTTGTTTCAGCCATTGGACTTTCCTCCGATACTGTCCTTGTCCTGTCCGGTCATGGTATAATTTCCCGGAAATCAGGTCCCTGAATTCCTACCATGCGGGAAGAAAATTTCCTCTCTCATCTTTCTTTGATATTCCAAGTATTACCATAGCAAAAGCAATCTTTCCGGTTACAGGATTATTCATGACTCTCCTAAGAAGTGCATGAATCGTATCACCGTTCTCCATTGTTTCATCAATGAACACTCTCTGTCCTTCTTCTTCACATGATTGTATTGCTTTTAAGAGTGCCAGTCCCATTTCACTGTGTATATCCCGAATGACTATGGTTTGTCCTACTTTAATCATTTCGGAATGAAGTTCGACAAGCTGACGATAGGATTGATTCCCTCTAATAATCTTCACACTCTTTTCATCGTATTCCAAAACGAACATGGGCTGTGTATTAAAATACTCTCCGACGGATGTATTATCTTCGTTTAACACCGCTCCGAGATTATGAAGACTTAGGGAACTTACTTTTCTGTTGTAATCAATCTCAGCCGGATCTTCAAATCCAATCTGAATACCCTTTTGATATCTCTCTAATACCGTTACCAGCGGAATGGGTTTACAGAAATAATAACCCTGAAGCTTTGTACAACCGATTTCACTTAAAAATTCCACCTGTTCTGCCGTCTCCACACCCTCAGTAACCGTTTCGGTATTCAGGCTCACGGCCATTCTCATAAGCTCCGTAAGGATGACTCTTGACTCGGGTTTTTGATTAAACTGCCTCATGAAACGCATATCGAACTTGATTAAATCAAAATGGATTTCCTGCAAAAGATCCAGGGATGAATATCCGCTTCCGAAATCATCCATCCAGACCTTAAACCCAAGTTTCCGGAAACGCTCAATCTGTTCTTTCATAAAATCAAAATTCTCACCGATGATGCTTTCCGTAATCTCTATGGTGAGAAGATTTCTGGGAATTCCCGCTGCATCCACGCGGTTGGAAATTTCTTCCACAATATCACAGACTTCAAAATCCGCTCTTGAAAGATTGACCGAATTCGGAACAAGATGAAGCCCGGCAAGCTTCTGTTTTTTCAGCTTTTCCAAAATGATATCAACCATCCGTAAATCAACCTTGTAAATCAGCTTTGTTTCCTCAAGGATTGGAATGAATTCCGCAGGAGAAAGAGTCCCTCTTTCCGGATCAATCCATCTGCAAAGGGCTTCCTCATCACACACTTTCTTGTTCGTTACACGAATAATGGGCTGGTAAAATGCCGTAATCCAGTTTTCGGCTATTGCCCGGTCAAGATTATCAATTACATACTGTCTGTTGATTTCCTTATCGAGCATGTCATTATCATAAAATCTGAAATAGGAATTATTATCATCCCGGTTAATTTTACATGCATATTTTGCCCTGTCACAGGCTATGGAACTTTCCACGATTCCCATCGAATCCGGATAAATACCGGCCCTGACACAAAGCGTCTTTCCGTGGTTTGCTCTTTTCATCTCCTTGAAAACATTTTTTAGCTTATTTTCAATTCCGTTTCTTTCCGAAAATACAGCAAAATGATCCTGGCCGAAACGACTGCAGCATTTATTTCCAAACTGGTTTTCCAGAATTTCCGCCATTTGCTTAATCAGTACATCACCTTCCGCAAAACCGTATTTTTTATTAAAAAATTTCATGCCGGTAAGGTCAAAGAATACCAGAGCACTTTCAATCCCCTGTTCATGCATTACCTTACGGTCATTTTCCGCAGCCTTAAGAAAAGCATTCATATTCAGAAGGCCTGTCAGATAATCCTTATCCGTTTCTTTCAATCCCGTGAAATCTGACTCACCCTGTGCGGTGCTCTTCATATCTATAAAATGATACCAGTCCGAATATAGTTCACCCTGATTTTCTTCATAGAAACGACGCTTATCTTCATACATCCGCTCATCGGCAATGCGAAGGGCCATTCGGATATTCCTGCATTCCTTCTCGACGCATCCTCCGATGGCAAAGGAAAGATTGTCATACTCTTTACAGTACTCTTTAATTTTTTCCATCCGGTCATTCAGTTCCGCTTCCGTAAGATCAAGCTTAATCACGGTAAACTCATCTCCTCCGGCACGGAAAATTTCCGTTTCATCAAAAATCTTCCGAAGAACCTCAGCCGCATTTTTCAGCAAATGATCTCCTGCCGGATGGCCCTGCAAGTCATTTGTTCTTTTAAGCCCGTTCATATCAATAAACAAAACCGCCACGGAAGAATCCACGTGTTTTCCTCCACTGCTTAATTCTTCCACGTAAGTATTCATTTCATTCCGGTTCATGACACCGGTCAGCATGTCTTTTGAACTTAATTTTTTCAATCTGTCCAAAAGCAGATAATTTCCGAGTTCCGAACCCAGTATAAACGTGGTAACTTCCAGTGTTTCCTTGATTATTAAACTCCTTGAAGCATCATAATTAATTGCCCACATGTATCCAAGCAGCTGATTTCTGGATTTCAACGGAAACAGAACGATATTACGGGCACCGGCGCTGGTCAGTGATTCATACCAAGCCGGATTACGTTCTTTAATAATCAGCATATCTCTTTCATCTTTTGCAATCAGACAGTTGCTTCCTGCTATGGTCCCAATCCAGGATTCCGCAATATCATAAAAATCCTTATTTACATAAACACCCATCGGCAAAAGCGGAGTATCTTTAGACAATGCTTCACATAAGACATAACAATTTCTGTCCATCTCCTCCATGACCAGAATGCAGCAATGTTCGGCAGCACACAAATCCCCGATTCCACGAATAACATCCTTCATGGTTGCCCGAAAATCATTGGTTCCGCGAAGCTGAATACAGGTAGCCAATACGGATGATGCAATGTCTCCGGATATATCGGACATCTTTTCGGCACTGGCTTCGGCACTGAATTCCATGAGATAAATGCAGTATCCGATTCCTTCGTCGTCTGACTCTAACGGCAAAAAGGACATGTTGAACCAAACCTTTCTAATTTCCGAAAAGGCGTACGAGTGCAGCAATTTTTTTTCTATCGCCGACCGGTAACAGTAATCTTCAAAGTTCAGATCCCTCATCATATATTCCGTATACTCCAGATTCGGGACAAACTGATTCCTGAACATCTTCATATTCGGAGCAGGATGTTCTATGGAACGAATATATTTATCATTTCCCGTAACAATACGGAATGCTCTTTTGTTATCGGTAAGTTCTTTCTCAACGGAAATAATACATGCCAATGATGAAAAAGAATCTGCAATTGCTTTATAATCCATACGCCCTCCAGTGTATCAGTAAACATTTATTATTTTACCATAATATGCTGCGAACGTATACATATTATGGATGGTAAACACAGTCAAAACGAAAGGTTTTAACGAATAAAAGAGGGCAGATTTCTCTGCCCTCTTTCATATGGGTAATTACATCCTATCCCTTGTTCATTCCGTTTTTGGGTTGATTCATATGGTGGTTGTTATTGTTATTGGCATTCGCAGGTGCGGCAGCTTCTCTCGAAAATGCTGCGTCAAAAAAGCTTTGCATACGAAGAGCAACTCCACCAAGCAGATCCCCGTTTCATTCATCATATATAATCTGTCCCTGGTTCGTGATTTCAACCGGGTCATATCCTGTATATTGTTCCAAAGATGC
>CACZRH010000044.1 GCA_902783455.1 uncultured Lachnospiraceae bacterium
ATTCTTCTGGGATTTTTACTTGCTCTTTTAGTGGTCGGAACCTGCGGGGAATACGATACCACAATCGGAAAGGTCATGGAAGGAATGCCGGCTGAAGAGGCGGGAATGCAGGTCGGCGATAAAATTATATCCATCAACGGGCAGAGAGTGTATCTGTTTAATGAAATATCCCTGCATGCACTTGCGGATAATACGAATCAGTGGGAAGTAAAATTCGAAAGAGACGGCGAGACGCATATCGTTAACGTGGAGCTTGCTTCACAGAACGGCGGCCGGTATTTAGGTGTTATGTCCGGGGATAAAATAAACTGCGCCAATATTAAGATTTTTGAATACAGCTTCTATGAGGTGCGTTACTGGTTTAAGGCAACGTTTAAAAGCTTCGGCATGTTATTTGCCGGAAGACTTACGAAGGACGACGTGGCAGGACCGGTCGGAATGGCTCATGTGATCGGGGAAACCATCAACGAGACCAAGGAATACGGAGTATTTACCGTAATCATCAATCTGGTTGATATCGCGCTTTTATTATCCGTTAACCTTGCAATCATGAATCTGCTTCCGTTCCCTGCATTAGATGGCGGACGGCTGGTATTTTTGATCGGAGAGCTGATTTTCAGAAGAAAGGTTCCGAAAAAATTTGAAGCGATTGTTACGCTTGTCGGATTCGGCGCACTGTTATTGTTAATGGCATTTGTGCTGGTAAATGATGTATCGAGGTTCTTCCGGTAGAAAGTCTGTTTTTTTCATGTTTTGAAAGCCTGTTATATAATTCTGTTTTTCTACTTTATTTTCCGAATGTAAGAAATGAATTATGAATATGTATATCTTTGGGATAGGGGGCCGTCTGTGCCCTTTCATCCGAATGCATTGCTCCTGGAGTCGGTTATGACGCTACGAGGGCCGGTTTTGCTTGCTCTGATTTGTGATTCCGCGGAGTATGCCAGACGGGTGCTTTCCTGGTTTTATGAGGATGCCCTGGTGATTTTAAGTGAAAGAGGAATGTGCGGTTTTATTAAAAATACCTTTCTGCAAAAAAACGGCGGGAGCGAAGGAGAAGCGGCCGTTTTGGTGTTCTGTCAAAGGAAGTATTTTTTCTATGCCAATGGAAATGTGAGAATCAGCGTGGTCGGGAGGAATAAAGGGTGGAAAAATAAAGGGAAGAAAGGGTGGAATAATAACAAAAATAATGATTCTGATGGCAACGGGAATAATGGGTTGAAAAAATGCCGTGCGGATGTGAAACAAGAGCGGTTTAAATGGATTGAGTTGTATCCTCAAAATGTCAGGCACGACGGTACGGCGTCAATAATCGGAATCAATCGCATCGGTCAGGCGGATATTTTTTTGATTGATTCCGGAAATTTGTTTGAATATATGGACGAAGATACTGTCTTTCGAAAACTGCAAGCGGGTTCGCTTGATAAGGCAGAAAGAGGTTTGCAGGAAATCAAAAGAAGAATCCGAAGCAGGGGCGGGAAAAAGCCGCTATGTTCAATCGGAATCAAAATGACACATGGGGACGGGGACATTGTGTCAAAAAAGGAGTTGTTTAGATGAATGAAATATCAAGTTATCAGATATCAAAGTATATTATTCTGGATCGTATCGGGCAGGGAGCAGGAGGAGAAGTCTTTCTGGTCTGTGACGGGAATACGGAAATTTATTATGCGCTGAAACGGTTTTCTGATCGAAAATCGGCGGAAGAAGAGATGGAAATCTTAAAAAAGCTGAATCATCCGGGGATTCCGAAAGTGCATGATTTTTTTACATTGGAATCCGAAAGTTTTCTGGTGATGGATTATGAAGAAGGAGTTACATTGGCGGATTATATTTTTTCTCAGAATCCACCGAATGTATCGAAAAAGGATTTGTTTTTAATCTGTTTGAAAATTGCCGAAATATTATCCTATCTTCACACATTACCGGTTCCGGTGGTGCATGGAGATTTGTAACCGGAGAATATTATCTATACGAAAAATGGTGAAGTGAAGCTGATTGATTTCGGATCGGCACATCTGTTAACCAACATTCCGAAGAAAATTTTTTCAACACCGGGATATGCCGCTCCGGAAATGGGTGAGGGAAGAAGTTCGTTAAAAAGTGATGTTTATGCATTCGGAAATGTATTTGCACAGATTATGAGCGGACGCGACCTGGATTTTGCGGGGAAAAGCAGAGCAGTTCTGATGAGGTTTGGACTGAGTCATGTGGAAGCGAAACTGGCAGCAAAATGCTTAAATCCGAATGAGACAGCACGTTTTGCATCCGGAAAGGAAATCTTAAGGGCTTTAAATGCCTGCGGAAAACGCGAGAAGATAAGCAGGATTATGAATTATGGGAAGAGTTTTATCTGTACCGATATAGGAGGGATTCTGGCATTTTTCGGCTTATTTATGTATTTTTTACAGGGATTTTACAGAGGGAAATATCTCATTCTGGCGGGATGCATTTTACTGCTTACGGAATTGATTTCCGTATCAGCGCAGCGTGTAGCAGGCAACGGAGAAATACGGATTGTTTCAAGCGTTTTTTTAGCAGAGAGATAAGATAGGATACAAAATATACAATGCAAGTCTTTCCTGCTTTTTTATTATAGAAAATTTGTTCGTTTTTTTGTCTATATTATCAATTGAATGTGGTCAAAGCAATATGCTAAACTATATCTTGCGGTAAAATCCGCAAAGAAAAACATTTGTTTCGTAATATAAGGAGAGAACCATGTATCGTGACCATACAAAAGTGATTCAGATAGGAGACAGAGTAATCGGAGGCGGAAATCCGATTCTGATTCAGTCCATGACCAATACCAGAACCGAAGACGTGAAGGCAACCGTGGAGCAGATTAAGCGGCTGGAAGCTGCCGGGTGCGAAATAATCCGTTGTACGGTACCGACGGAAGAAGCGGCGAAAGCAATCGCGGAAATTAAGAAGCAGATTTCAATTCCTCTTGTCGCAGACATTCATTTTGATTACCGGATGGCCATTGCAGCAATGGAAAACGGTGCGGATAAAATCCGGATCAATCCGGGAAACATCGGCGGTGCGGAAAAGTTAAAAGCGGTTGTGGAAGTTGCAAAGGCGAAAAATATTCCGATTCGTGTCGGCGTAAATTCCGGTTCACTTGAAAAAGAAATTGTTGAAAAATACGGACATGTTACTGCTGAAGGTATCGTGGAAAGTGCACTGGATAAGGTTTCCATGATTGAGAAGGAAGGATATGACAATATCGTAATATCCATCAAATCCTCCGATGTATTAATGTGTGTCCGGGCACATGAGCTGATTGCCAAAGAAACCAAATATCCGCTTCATGTTGGTATTACGGAAGCGGGAACCTTGTTTTCCGGAACGATTAAATCCTCCGTCGGACTCGGTATTATTTTGAATGAAGGCATCGGGGATACCATACGTGTATCCTTAACAGGAGATCCGGTAGAGGAAGTAAAGGCGGCCAAGAGAATTCTGAAAACTCTGAATTTAAGAACGGGCGGAATTGAAGTGGTCAGCTGTCCTACCTGCGGAAGAACGAAAATTGACTTAATCGGTCTGGCAAATAAAGTGGAGACCATGGTAGAAGAATTCCCGGAACTTAATATCAAAGTTGCCGTTATGGGTTGTGTAGTTAACGGACCGGGAGAGGCGAAGGAAGCGGATCTCGGAATTGCCGGCGGAGACGGAGTCGGATTATTGATCAAAAAAGGTGAAGTTGTCCGTAAAGTACCGGAAGCGGACCTTTTGGCAACGCTTCGCAGTGAACTTGAAAACTGGGAAAGTAACTAAGAAGAAAACATGAAATACCCGGGAAAAGAAAACGGGGAAGATTCCCGGAAGGTTATTACAGAGTTATAAGGAATTACAGGAATTGATTGTTACATGGAAGATTTTATAGAAGTATTTAAAAAAATAAAATTAAGCCCGGAAAATGAAAGTCTGTTTTCGAATGTCGGTGTGGAATGCATCAAAACCAATTCGAAAGGGGATTTGATTGTCATCTTAATCGAGAGCAGTCATATCATTCCGAAAAGGAGTATCTATCAGGCGGAGAATGCCATCCGGAAAGAATATTTCCGGGATGATGCGACTTTAGTTGAAATCAAAGAGCATTTTCATCTGTCCGGTCTTTATACGCCGAAGACTTTGTGGGACTGTTATCAGGACAGTATTTATGAGGAATTAAACAGAATTTCGTCTTTAAGTTACAGTCTTTTGGTGAAATCAAACGTTACGTTTCTGGCAGACGATGATATTATGATTGTTTTGCCGGATTCCCCGATTGCGGCAAGAAAAGAATCGGAAATCCGCGCTTTTTTGCAGAGTGTCTTTATGGAACGCTGCAATCTTGCAGTGAAACTCAATTTTTCCTATGAAGAAATGGAAGAGGACAGCTACCGTAAGGAAGCTGAGCACAGGCTCGAAATTCAGGTGGAGGAGATTTCCGCAAGACTGAATGCGAAGAAGAATGATTCATCGGATGATGAGATTGTCGATTACGCAAACGGAAAGAGCGAAAACAGCCTGACCGGTTCGGAAAAAGATGCATCGGCGAAAGACGGAAAAGCGAAAAAGGGCGGAAAGAAAAAATCGGAGGATGCCGCAAAAGACGGAAATAATAAAGGTTCCTTTAAACGCGGGGAAAACGGCGGTTATAAGGGCGGCGAAGGTTCTACCTATATGCGTGCTCTCCGGAAGTCGGACAATCCGGATATTTTATACGGCAAGGAATTTACCGGCGATGTGATTGCCATTCGCGAAATTGTGGATGAAATCGGGGAAGTGGTAATCCGCGGTAAGATTTTTGCAATGGAAGACCGCAAGATCAAGGGCGAGAAGCATCTCTATATGTTCTCCGTAACCGATTTTACCGATTCCGTTGTATGCAAGGTCTTTATCTATGAGGCACAGACGAAGGAATTCGAAGGACTTGTAAAAGTCGGGGAATATATAATGCTTAAGGGAATTGCGGCCTACGACAGTTACTCCAAGGAGGTTTCCATTTCCTCCATCGCGGGAATAGCGAAGATCGGCAATTTTACGAAAAAGCGTATGGATTATGCACTTGAGAAAAGAGTGGAGCTGCACTGCCATACCAAGTCAAGCGATATGGACGGCGTTTCCTATGCAAAGGATATCATTAAATGTGCGGATTCCTGGGGATGGGATTCCATTGCCATTACGGACCACGGTGTGGTTCAGGCGTTCCCGGAAGCCATGCATGCGGTGGATGATATGAAGGGGCGTGAAAAGCCTTTTAAAGTGCTGTACGGAACGGAAGGTTATCTGGTGGATGACTTAACACAGGCAGCTGAGAACGAGAAGGGACAGACGCTCAGGGATTCCTATGTGGTCTTCGATATTGAGACAACCGGCTTCTCACCTGAAGAAAACCGGATTATCGAAATCGGTGCGGTAAGGGTCTGCGACGGTGTCATAAAGGATAAATTCTCGGCATTTATCAATCCGAAAGTGCCGGTTCCGTATGTGATTCAGAATCTGACACATATCACGGACGATATGCTGATCAATGAGCCGGAAGTGGATGTGGTGCTTCCGAAATTCCTCGAATTTGTCGGGGATGATGCGTTGGTTGCACACAATGCCAATTTTGACATGAGCTTTATTATCGAAAATTGCAGACGTCTCGGTATTGAAAAGGAATTTACCTATGTGGATACCGTGGCGATTTCCAGAGCGCTGCTGACGAAGCTTGGCAAGCATAAGCTGGATAACATCTGTAAGGAACTCGGCATATCACTGGAAAATCATCACCGTGCGGTGGATGATGCAGGCGCTACGGCTGAGATTTTTGCCAAATTTGTTCTGATGCTTGAAAATAAAGGCATAAAGACATTGAAGGAGCTGAATGATTTTACTGCATCCAGCGTGGATAAAATCATGAAATCGCCCAGCTATCATGTAATCATTCTGGCAAAGAACGAGACGGGGCGTATGAATTTATACCGTCTCGTCAGTGAATCCCACTGCAAATATTTTTATAAGGCACCCAGAATGCCGAAATCCTTAATCGAGAAATACAGGGAAGGTCTGATTATCGGAAGCGCCTGTGAGGCAGGAGAGCTGTTCCGTGCGATTGTTGAGAAAAAGCAGGATGAAGTTTTGACAAAAATCGCCTCCTTCTACGATTATCTGGAGATTCAGCCAATCGGCAACAATGCATTTATGATTGAGGATGATGAGCATCACCGGGATATCAATACCGAGGAAGATTTAAGGGATTTGAACCGCAAAGTGGTACAGCTCGGAGAAAAGCTTCATAAGCCGGTCTGTGCGACCTGCGACGTGCATTTTTTAAATCCGGAAGATGAGGTTTACCGAAGAATTCTGATGCATTCCAAAGGATTCAAGGATGCGGATAATCAGGCACCTTTGTATCTTCGTACCACGGAAGAGATGCTGGAGGAATTTTCCTATCTCGGCGAGGAAAAGGCCAAAGAAGTAGTTGTTACCAATACGAATTTAATCGCTGATATGTGTGAAATCGTATCTCCGATTCATCCGGATAAATGTGCGCCGGTCATTCCGAATTCCGATAAAATGCTTCGCGAAATCTGTGAGACCAAAGCGCATGAGATTTACGGCGATGTTCTTCCACCGGTCGTGGAAGAAAGACTTGAGCGTGAACTGAATTCCATTATTTCCAACGGATTCGCGGTTATGTATATCATTGCGCAGAAACTCGTTTGGAAATCCAACGAAGACGGATATCTGGTAGGTTCCCGTGGATCCGTCGGTTCTTCCTTTGTTGCCACCATGGCGGGAATTACCGAGGTAAATCCGCTGTCACCGCATTATTACTGCAGTAAGTGTCACTACAGCGATTTTGATTCGGATGACGTGAAAGCCTTTGCCGGAAGGGCAGGCTGTGACATGCCCGATAAAATCTGCCCCGTATGCGGGGAAAAATTAAAGAAGGACGGATTCGATATTCCGTTTGAAACCTTCCTCGGATTCAAGGGAGATAAGGAACCGGATATTGACTTAAACTTTTCCGGTGAGTATCAGTCGAAGGCACATAAATATACCGAAGTTATTTTCGGGGCAGGGCAGACCTTCCGTGCCGGAACGGTCGGAACGGTTGCGGAAAAAACGGCCTGCGGTTATGTGCGCAAATATTTTGAAGAACACGGCATGTCGAAGCGAAACTGCGAGGTATTAAGACTTGCAAAGGGATGCATGGATGTAAGAAGAACGACGGGACAGCATCCCGGCGGTATCATCGTATTGCCTCTCGGACATGATATTAACCAGTTTACACCGGTACAGCATCCTGCGAATGATATGAAGACGGATACGATTACCACGCATTTTGATTATCATTCCATTGACCATAACCTGTTAAAACTCGATATTCTCGGACACGACGATCCGACCATGATTCGTATGCTGCAGGACTTAACCGGCATTGATCCGCTGACCATTCCGCTTGATGATCCGCAGGTCATGACGCTGTTTCAGGATACATCGGCGCTTGGTATTACGCCGGAACAAATCGGCGGAACGAAACTCGGATCACTCGGAATTCCGGAGTTCGGCACCGATTTTGCAATGCAGATGTTAATCGATACCCATCCGACTTCGTTTTCGGATCTTGTCCGGATTGCGGGGCTTGCGCACGGTACCGATGTATGGCTCGGAAATGCGCAGAAGCTGATTGCGGAAGGAACCGCGACGATTTCCACGGCAATCTGTACTCGTGATGATATCATGACCTATTTAATCGGTATGGGCCTGGATCCCGGAGAATCCTTCCAGATTATGGAGAATGTCCGTAAGGGAAAGGTTGCCAAAGGAAAATGCGAGAAGTGGCCTGCATGGAAGGAAGATATGCTTGCACACGGCGTACCGGACTGGTATGTCTGGTCCTGTGAGATGATAAAATACATGTTCCCGAAGGCGCATGCTGCGGCATATGTCATGATGGCATGGCGTATCGCATATTGTAAGGTGAATTTTCCGCTTGCATATTATGCCGCCTATTTTTCCATCCGTGCCACGGCATTCGATTATGAAAAAATGTGTCTCGGACCGGAGCGGTTAAATCACGAAATCGCGGAATATAAAAAGAAAGCCGGCATATCCGATGTAAAAGAGGATTCCTCCAAGAGTGGCGGAAATTCCGGGGATGCAGAAGAAGTCTCCAATAAAGAAGAAGGTGAATATAAGGATATGCGCCTTGTGCAGGAGATGTATGCAAGGGGCTATGAATTTTTGCCGATTGATATTTTTAAGGCAGATGCCAAGAATTTTCAGATTATTGACGGAAAAATCATGCCTTCCCTGATGAGTATCAGCGGTGTTGCGGAAACTGCAGCACAGGGTATTGTGGAAGCCTGCAAATTGGGAACCTTTACCTCCAAAATGGATTTCAAGAACAGGGCGAAGGTTACCCAGGGCGTTGTGGATACTATGTATCGGCTGGGACTGCTGGGCGTTTTACCGGAAAATAATCAGATCAGTCTGTTTGATTCAATCTAACCCTCTTTTTGAAGGAAGAGTTTGTTTCTATCCTTGGAAAGGATTGTATGAGCAAGGTAAAAAAAAGAATTCTGATTGGAATTGCAATCTTTGTTGCACTGAATATCATTCTGGCATTGCCGATTGCCTCGTTTATCGAAGTACAGGTATTAAAATCAAAGGGAAACCGCGAGATTACGTTAGAGGATTATCAGCGTGAATGGGTAGCGGCGGAATGCGGAATTGATTCCTACGCATATGATGAAGAATATTTCGGGGAGCGGATTCTGATTCCGTCATCCGTTCAGAAGGATTACAGCATTCCGGCATTTTATTATCATACAAATACTGATAAAAAGGGATTTGTCGTGATGGCGCACGGTATGAATGCAAGCCATATCACGTCTTATCCGGAAGCAAGGGTCTTTTTGAATGCGGGATTTGATGTCTTTGGTTTTGATGAAAGAAAATGTGGAGAAAGTTCCCGGGATACCATTTCTTACGGTTACTTTGAAGGTCTCGATACGGCCGATGTATTCCGTTATGCGTATGATTTGGAGATGAAGGAAGCTTCGGATTCGGAAGAATTATCGGAAACGGGTTATGCCGAAGATAAAATAATCTGTGGTCTCTGGGGACGTTCCCTCGGCGGTGCCGCATGTATGAATGCACTTGATGAGACCGGAGTAAAAGGAATCATTGATTTTGTGATTCTGGACTGTCCGATCGGTGCAATGGATGAGCTGACCGGTGCGCCGGCAATCCAGAATAAGCTTGCCGGAGTTATCAATAAAGCGGTTATGGGATATTCTTTTCAGGATCAGAATCCCTATCCGCAGATGGAAGAATGTGATGCGAATGTTTTGGTCATTATTGCGGGAGCGGATACGGTAGCACCGAAAACATCCACGGAAAAAATTCGTTCCATTCTCCGAAATTCCTCCCCGAATTACAGGGAATATATCGGGGAAGGAATGTCTCATGCAAAAGTATGGATAGAAAATCCTGCAGAGTATGAACGGGTAGTGGATGAATTTTTGGAAAGCTGCGAGTAATAAATTATGCTAAAATATAAGGGAATACCAAATGGGATTATTTGAAACGAAGTTAATTACCTCCTACGAAAAAGTCTTTTACCGAATCAGCGGGATGAGGACTACCACGGAATATGAGATTGTGGAAAAAGACGGAAAGGCCCTGATTACGGAGTATAGGATGTACTGCGCCAAAGAAGGGGGAATGGAGCGTCGACCGGAAAGAAGTGCACAGTGTCCGAACGGAGAGATACTTCAATTATTCAATGACTGTCAGATTATAAAGTGGGACGGTTTTCACGGAAAACATCCGAAGAATGTCCGGGATGGGGAAATGTTTACATTTACCGCCACGGTCAATGATGGAATGGTAATTGATGCAGAGGGTTCCGAGAATTTTCCCAAACACTTTCGGGAATTCCGGAATGAAATAAGCAGGATGCTTTCGGAAGCGAAAGATTAAAAATGAAAGATTGAAAGTGAATGAAAGGAAATCATTTTTATGGCAAAAATCATTCTGATTTTTTTGGGATGCTATCTCATCGGTTGTATCAATCCGGCCTATATTCTGGCACGAATAAAAGGGTTTGATATCCGACAGAAGGGTTCCGGAAATGCAGGTGCTTCCAATGCCGTCATTACAATGGGGACAAAAGTGGGAGTTTTTACCGCGCTGTTTGATATTTTTAAATCCTTTCTCTGCTATAAATTATCGGCTTATTTTCTTCCGTTTCTGGCATTTGCGGGAGTTCTCGGTTCCGTATGCTGCATACTCGGTCATGTTTTTCCGTTTTATTTGAAATTTCGGGGAGGGAAGGGCTTTGCCAGTCTCGGCGGACTGATTCTGGCTTATGATTACAGAGTATTTTTGATTATGCTGGCGTGCGCTTTTGTTCTTGTAATGATTATTGACTATATCAGTATCATTACGTGTTTAACGGCTGCATCATTTCCGGTTATTTATTTTTTAATGACACGTGAATACATCGGGACGGCGATTTTGTTTTGTATCGGAGTGGTGATGATTCTGAAACACATACCGAATTTTAAACGTATCGCGGACAAATCGGAGGTACATTTTAAATACGTTTTCCATAAAAAGAAGGAAAAAGAAAAATAAGGTAAGGGGGCGACAGGAAATGTTAAAAGATTATGAGTTTTGGTTTGTTGTGGGATCGCAGTTTTTATACGGACCCGAGGTTCTTGAAACGGTTGCTTCAAGAGCGCAGGAGATGGCGGATCAGTTAAATGCATCCGGGAATCTTCCCTGCAGACTGGTTTATAAAGCAACGATAAAAACGAACCGGGAAGCAACGGATGTGATTCGTGAGGCAAATTATGATGAGCACTGTGCCGGTGTCATTACATGGTGTCATACCTTCAGCCCGAGTAAAATGTGGATTAACGGTTTTGCAAATCTTCAGAAACCGTACTGCCATTTTGCAACACAGTATAACCGTTCGATTCCGAATGAAGAAATCGATATGGACTTTATGAATTTAAATCAGGCGGCGCATGGCGACCGCGAACACGGTTTTCTGGCTGCAAGGCTTCGCATGCCGAGAAAGGTGATTGCAGGCTACTGGCAGGATGAAGATGTGCAGAAGCGGATCGGAAGCTGGATGCGTTCCGCTGTCGGAGTGATGTTCTCCCGTTCCCTGAAGGTTATGCGTTTCGGCGACAATATGCGCGAGGTTGCCGTAACGGAAGGCGATAAGGTCGAAACCCAGATCAAGCTTGGATGGCAGGTAAATACCTGGCCGGTTGGAACACTTGTGGAATATATGGATGCCGTAACCGAGCAGGAAATTGATGAACTGATGAAAACCTATCAGGCGGAATATGAGATGGCGACCGATGATCTCGAAACTGTACGGTATCAGGCAAGAGAAGAAATTGCCATGAAAAAGATGCTGGATAAAGAAGGCTGTATGGCATTTTCCAATACCTTCCAGGATCTTTACGGCATGAAGCAGCTTCCGGGACTTGCAAGCCAGCATCTGATGGCACAGGGCTACGGATACGGTGGAGAAGGCGACTGGAAGGTTGCAGCCATGACTGCAATTTTGAAGGCCATGAGCGAAGGGCAAAACGGCGGTACTGCGTTTATGGAGGATTATACCTATAATCTGGATCCCGATGCCGAATACAGTCTGGGCGCACATATGCTTGAGGTCTGCCCCAGTGTGGCAGCCGATAAACCCCGGATTGAGGTTCATCCGCTTGGAATCGGCGACCGGGAGGCGCCTGCAAGGCTTGTATTCGAAGGACATGCAGGCCCTGCTATTGTAGTCAGTTTAATTGATATAGGCGGAAGAATGCGTCTTATCGTACAGGATATTGAGGCAGTAAAACCGATTCTTCCGATGCCGAATCTTCCCGTAGCAAGAGTGATGTGGAAGGCAATGCCGGATCTTGTTACCGGAGTGGAATGCTGGATTGCTGCAGGCGGAGCGCACCATACCGTATTAAGCTATGATGTTACGGCAGAGCAGATGAAGGACTGGGCAAGAATGATGGAGATTGAATTCATTCATATCACGAAGGACAGTACGCCGGATAAAATTGAGGAGCAGCTGTTCTTAAATGATCTTGCCTGGAAACTTAGATAAATAGAAAAAATGACACTTGGGGACGGGGATAGTGTGTCATTTTTGGGAGGAAAAAATATGAGAGGTTGCAGTGCAAACGCTCCATGCAGAGTTTGAGGAATCTGTATGGAGGAATAAGCATTCCTCAGACTTTGCTCTTTTAAGAAAATAAACAAAAAAGGAGCAAAGAAATGAAAGAGAATAAATTAAAAGATTTTTATATTTTATGGAGTACCCAGAGTCTGTCACAGCTTGGCAGCTCGATTACCGCTTTTGCGCTGACACTCTGGCTTTATGAAAATACCGGATCGGCACTCAGTACGGCAGCACTTCAGATATGTACGTATGCGCCGTATGTAATTATGAGTATTTTTGCCGGTGCAATTTCGGATAAATTTGATAAGAAAAAAACAATGCTGATCTGCGATTTACTGGCAGCAGTCAGCACGATTGCCGTATTTGTTCTTTATAAGACCGATACGCTTAGTATATGGCATTTGTATTTAATCAATGCGATTTCGGGTTTGATGAATACGGTTCAGCAACCTGCATCGGAAGTGGCATATACGATGATTATTCCGAAGGAATATTATCAAAAGACATCCGGACTCCAGTCTTTATCAAGATCGCTTGTAACAATCGGTAATCCGGTTATTGCATCCGCAGTGTACGGTTTTGCCGGGCTGGATGCGGCAATTGCAATTGATTTAATTACGTTTGCAATTGCTTTTACGGCACTTTTGGTATTTGTGAAAATTCCGGAAATTCCATCGGCAGGAGAAAAGAAGGAAAGCATTCTTGCACTTGCAAAGGGAGGGATTGTTTATCTGAAAGAGAATCCGATGATTCTTTACGTGATTCTTTTTATGTCAGGTGTCAATTTTGTTGCATCCTCTTTTGATGCGGTCCTTCCTGCATTTATTATTCCGAATCCGAGAGGCGGAAATTTGATTCTTGGTATAGTCACATCCTGTTCCGGAGTGGCCATGGTGGTTGGAAGTATACTGGCTACCATAATGCCGAAACCGAAGGACAGAGTAAGAGTCATTTATTTATCGATGCTGTTTTCTTTGGGAACCGAGAATTTTTTGCTCGCATTTTCTAAAAGTCCGGTGTTATGGTGCTTAGGGCAGGTCCTTGGATGGATTTTTGTTCCGGTAATGAGTACGAATCAAAATGTCATCATGAAAAATAGTATCCCTGCAAATCTCCAGGGAAGAATATATGCATGCAGAAATACGCTTCAGTTTTTTACGATTCCGATCGGACTTTTGTTTGGCGGATTTATGGTGGATGAAATATGTGAACCGTTTATGAGCGGACAAAGCGGGATTTTGACGGTTTTATTCGGAACCGGAAAAGGGTCGGGAGCGGCTCTTATGTTGTTTATACTGGGAGTGGCAGGGACAGGAATGTGTCTGATTTTTTGGAATAAGCTGAAAAAGTATCATTATTCCGACTGAATATGATATTCCGATATTTGACAGGTAAAATCATGAAAAAAAGGATTCGGATTATTGCATTTACGATAATCCTGACATTATTGCTTACAGCATGTAACACAACACCGGAAAGAAAAGTTACTGCGGATTCCGTAGTAAATCTTTCCGGTTACGGATTTACGAATCAGACCGCTTACAATTTCGTTAAGAGCATGAAAACAGGAAGCACCTTTGCTTCAGAGGATTCCTATATTTCCTTTCCGTATGAGGGGTACTGGGGAATCGAGGCAACCACTGAAGGAAAAACGGTTTATCTTCGTGCTTACTCCAATCTTGACTATGAGCCGGAAATTATAAGCATTACCTTAAGTGGTAAGGGTAGCGAAAACGATCTTACGGACCAAATGGGTTTTGATGAGTATTATAAATTTAATCCTGAGCCCGGTGCATACAGGGTCAGCTCGGTATTTGCGGTTAATGATTACGAGATCACAAATGTAGTCGATATCTTTGTTGATGATGAGGCCTGGCTTTGTGAAGTAACATGGATGGATGAAAAGGAATTTACGAAAAGGCGTAATGAATTTAAAACGCTTATGTCCGAGGCCGGTTTTACACCTCAAAATTCACTTGACTGGAAATCTGTTACCCATAATGGCAGAGCTTATGACAATGAGGAATGGGCAGCACTTTCCAGGGAAATCATTTTGGATGATGATAAATCGGATGGATTTAAGGTAATGCTTCTTCATGACTGGCTTTGCGATCATACCGCATTTGACGATTATGCATTAGATATATACGGCACGAACAGAGAAGATTACTTCAGTGATTTTTCGGGAAAATATGATTTATATGATACCCGCGTCGGTGTATGTACGGATGTAGCCGAAGCATTTATGATTATGTGCAGATACAACGGGATTCCGTGTGTTAGTTGTGCAAATGACGGACACAGATGGAATGCCGTATACATCAATGACATCTGGTATGAAACGGATTTGACGAATGACATGTATCGGAAGGCAACGAGTGAAGATATGAGAAAAATAACTCAGGAAGGATCAAGAGGCTATTCGGCAGTTAATATGAATAATAGCATACTTGAGGTTGCCACTACTTACTGATGTAGGATAAAACCCGCAAACCGGATGCTGTTTGCGGGATTTTTTTAAAAGCAATTGTTTATTGTAAAGCCCTTAAATAAAAAGGCAATTGAATCGGAAGTTAATAAAACGCGAAGTCAAGTAAACAGAAAAAAAGATGGAAAAAAAGAAACGAACAATATTAGACAACCTGTTTAAAAAGTCGGTTATCAGCATTATTATTGCGACTATAGCGGCTTTTTTGGGAGTTATGATTGATGGTATTGTCATCGGCAGATTCTTAGGCCCTGACTGCATGGCCGCGTATGGGCTTACAACCCCGATTACCAATCTGACATCGGTTTTCAGCGGAATTCTGTCAACGGGAACGCAGATTGTCTGCGCCCAGAGACTGGGAATCGGCGATGTGAAGGGAGTTAGAAAGACTTTTTCTGCCAGCGTCATCATAACGGCCGTGATTTCTTTCATTCTTGTTGCCGTGATTATTCTGTTTCGGGATAAAATCGCAGTCCTTCTTGGTGCTACCGGAGAATCGGCGTACCTTTTGCCGTATGTAAGTGATTATCTTCTCGGTTTATCCTTTTCGCTTCCGATGCTTATCATATTATTTGAGAGCAATGCGCTGATGAGATTGGACGGAGATGCGAACCGGGTTGTGATTGCAGTCGGTACCATGACGGTGCTTGATATCGCAGGAGATTTACTGAACGCATTGGTTATAAAAAAGGGCATGCTCGGAATGGGCATGGCAACAAGCTTCAGTTATCTGGTTGCAGTAATAATTCTGGCCTTTCATTTTACAAAAAAAGACAGACTGCTTCGATTTCATATAAAGGGAATCAGATGGTCTGATTATAAAGATATTTTGATAACCGGATCGCCTTCGGCTGTCGGTTCCGTCTCCGCAGTATTTCGAAATACCGTTCTCAATCATATTATGGTGGCTACCATCCTTTCCGGAACAGCAGTTGGAGCATTCGGGATTATGAATTCCATTCTCGGGTTTGCGCAATGTGTCATGATCGGAATCGGGCTGACAAGTGCCATGATTGCCGGAATGATTCTAGGTGAACAGGATGGGAGTGCGGCGGAAGATCTTGTGAAAATTTCCGTAAAAGTAAATCTGATCATCGGAGGATTTCTGACTGTAGTCATTGCGGTTTTTGCTGGGCCGATTGCGGGTCTTTTCGGAAATAAAGACGGGGTGGAGATGGTAAGTCTTGCCACGAGAGGACTTCGAATTTATGCATTCAGTATTATTCTATACGGATTAAATAATACTTTTGTGAATTATACACAGGGGTTACGCAGGATGGGATATTCCGTTCTTTACAGTTTTTTACAGAATTTTGTTTTTATTGCCATACCGGCACTGGCGTTAGCCAAAGTACTGGATACGGATGCCGTCTGGTTTTCTTTCCTGATTGGCGAAACAGCAACTTTGTTATCTATTTTGCTCCTTGCGGCAATTCAAAAGAAAGGAGTTCCATACAGGGCAAAGGATTTTCTCTTTCTGCCAAAAGACTTCGGTGTGCCGGAAAATGATCTTTATGAAGCTTCCATTACGGATTCGTCCGAAGTAAATTCGGTTTCGATTGCGGTTGGTGAATTCTGTGAAAGTCACGGCGCAGACCAAAAAGAAAAGAATATGATATCGCTTTTTGTAGAAGAAATAGGGAACAATATTACCAGATATGGTTTTGAATCCGGGAAAAAGAAAAGTATTGATATTCGTCTGATTCGTAAGGATTCCGAATGGATTTTGCGACTTCGTGATAACTGCAGACTGTTTGATCCGACGGAATGGATAAAAAAACATGAGGATGAGGATCCTTCGAAGAATATCGGAATCCGTATGGTGTGTCGTATGGCAGAAGATGTAAAATACTTAAATACACTGGATTTGAATAATCTGATTCTGACGATAAGAGAGAAATAAAGAACAATAGCAGGAATATAGCATGTGGGAAGGATAAAAGAATGAATGATATTGTTAGAATAATAAACGAACAGACAAATGTACTTTTCATCAATATGTACGAACAGATTAACAGAGCGGATTTATCGTGTTTAGTCGATAATGTGAATAACTCCAGATTCCTATTTCATATGATTCATTCTATGGATAAATATTTTATTAATCCATTCGATTATGACTATTCAGAAGTGTATAGTCTTATTGGCATTGACGAAAAATACAGTATTATATCAGAATCCCGGGAAGGATATTTAGCTGCTGAAGGATATGTGATTCCCAGAGAAAAGCTCGTTGCGTATATGAATTTTGTTAAGGATAAAATCGAAAAATATCTTTCGGGAATGGAAGATGAAGATTTATATGGAAAACCTGTAAATTGTCCATACACACGATTACAAATGATTCTGGCACAATATAGACATTCCATGTTCCATTGTGGGATGTCTGAATTGGCAACTTATGATAGTACAGATGAATGGTTGGATTATACAGGTCTGGCATATATACCATAGAAATATGGAATTAAGGTATTAACAGCGGTGTTAAATTAACGAAAAAGCCTGTAAAATAAAAAATACCCATAAACCTAGGTTTTATGGGTATTTATTTGTTGACAAACAATTCATAAGTGTATATATTGAATATATACAATGTTATTGAAAGGGATTATGCGCAAATCTCTTTCCGGTGTGGCTTGGCGCAAAGCTACGCAGAAAAGGAAAACCATATGGATATTATTTTAA
>CACZRH010000045.1 GCA_902783455.1 uncultured Lachnospiraceae bacterium
CCAAGCGAGAGCTCCGTCTCTTCAAGGAAAACCGCCAGGAAGGTCTTTCTCTTTCGAACCGCAAAATCAATCTCTCTTTTGCAGTTAAACGAATCCATATAGGAGTTCGATAAAAAGGAGACAAAAAGCTCACAGTCATTTAAATGCTGTGCAATGACTTCCGGCCACTCCGTGCCCGGACTGATTCCGTCATCATACCAAATACGAAATCCATTCGACATCAGGCTTTCCACAATCGGCATTACCCTGTCGGTGTCCTTATGGCTGTAGCTGATGAATATGTATTTTTCCGTTCCCTCATAAGGGCGTGGTGTCGTTTTGTTATCCATGATTTATCATTTTCCCTTTTGTTTCTGCTACGTTCTTTTCAATGATTTCAGATTTCCACTGCTTCCCCGTTTATTTCAATATCCACAATACCTCTCTCAATAACACAACGGTCTTTCGATGTCTTCGTTAAAGTACCTGATGTCATGCGCACTTTAAAGTCTGAGTTATCCAAATAAACATCGCTATCCGGATTCGTTCCGCCGAAAATATAAGCTTCCGTTTCGGACCCTTTATAGCGAAATGCAGCAGAGCAAAGTTCAATTCTTGATTTCCCGGTAAGACTTCCGAATGCAGTCGAAAGATCCGAACGAATACTCATGCGAATCGATAAATCGTGCATATGAATGATCGCTTCTTCCCCGTCAAGGGTTCCGATTATCGCCGATTTCATACCACTGGTATTTAAGCGAAACAGTGCATTCATCGCTTCAAGCTTCATACTCGAATACAGGTTTCCGACACAGACACCTTCACGGAACGTGCAATCCATATAAATATCACAGTCATGAATATTAAGCTCATCCGACCCTTTGAAAGAGCCGATTCCAACGCCTTCATTGCCGCTCATGTAGAAGGAATATTTTCCTTTGTTGATTCTTATACTGCCACCGAGTTCGGAGCCGATTCCGACCATATTCATGCCGTTTGACTCAACGGATATTTCCCCTTCCTGATAGAAATCCAAAGCTCCGTGTCGTTTGCCGAACTCATTTCCGATTGCAAAAACATCCGAACCTTCCAGGAAAATTTTTAAACTGCCGTCTCCTTCCACGGTCAGGGAGGAACTCTCCGGTACTAAGATTCCGCCGCCCTTTAAATTATTTTCGCCAACGAGCCGGATACGCAAATCGGCATTTTCTGCCATGCGAATACACGGCCTGTGTTTTTTACTCGTAAAAATTACGTTTTCGAGAGTGATTGTTCCGGAGTATCCCTCCATCACCTCGATGTGAATATCCGAGCTTACATTCGGCGTTCCGGCGATAATTAAATCCCTGTATGCAGAGCCTTTCTGTCCGACCAAAATCGTCGTCTTATCTTCTTTGCTTAAATTGTTGGTGGTTATACGTAAGGTCTTTCCGGCCACATAAACCTGATCGCTTAAGCCATCCACTCTTTCCCGGTAGAATCTGGCGATTTCCATCTTTTTATCGCTGTTTACCGATGTAATGATTTCTTTTGAAGGTCTTGCAACGTAAAATCCCTGAATTAAATCCGCGCCAAGACGGATTACCGTTCGAAGCTCCTCACTGGTTTCCACGCCTTCCGCTAATGCCATGATTTCATTCTCATGACAGAATTCGATAATATTGCGAACAAAATGTTGCTTCTGAGAACTGTTCTGAATCTCGGAAAGCAGGGAGCGGTCAATTTTTACGCAGTTCGGCATATAGCGAAGAAGGTTGCTGACATTCGAATACCCGGTTCCGTAATCATCTACGGCAATCCTGGTTCCAAGCTCCATGAGATGGGCCTTTAATTCTTCGAGCGTATCATCCTCCAGTTCCGCCTGTTCCGTCAGCTCCACTACAACGTTTCCGGAATACTTCCGAAGCAGGTCATCCACCTTATCCTGATCTTCCTGTTTTAAACGGATGCCCGGAATACTGTTGATGAAAACCTTCCGGTCACCAAATAATTCCTTTTTCTCATCCATAATGGATAAAACATTCAAAAATGTCGCCCGTTCGATATCACGAAGCCTTCCGAGACCGTTGGCATGATGAATGATGCGAAGAGGGGATATTTTCTTTTCCGAACCGGAACGCATTAATGCTTCATAAGAGAAAATCTCTCCGTCCTCGGCACGCACAATCGGCTGGAAGCAATAATTGAATTTGTTCTCATCCAGGAGTTTTGCAACATCCGCACGTTCATTACGTTCCTCTTCGGAAAGATGATCATCCTCTAATTTTCTTCCGCTGTATTCATCCGATAATTTAAACATCGGCTCCATTTCCGGCGTCATAAACTTATTAAAGAAATTAAATGCGATGGTCCTACGAAGGGTTTCCAGACCAAGAGATACCGCATTCATCCAGAAACGCAGTACCGTATCGTAGGATTTCGGAACATCCCCGTAATCAAAAACCGCATAACCGAAAGATTTATTTTCGAAAAACAAAGGAACAAAGAAATGTCCTTCCGGTCTGCCGGTTTCCTCCGTATTCAGCATCAGCGAAGTATCCATCCGCCGGGTAGTATCCACTACGCAACGACCGGAATTATCGGTATCGAAAGAAAGAACATGCAGCATCTGCTTCGGATACCCCTCATTGAAAAACTCATTTTTTACCAGTTGCTGCGTATCATTCCAACGCTCGTCCAGATAGATATCCATCCGTTTTAATCCGGTGCAGAAATAAATATAATCGTATACCGTCCGGAAGAAATCCTCCAAGCTGTCCGTCAGTAAAATATCTTCCTTCATGTAATCATGCAAGGACTGGAATCCGCCCTCCGAATTGTCTGTAGCCCACTCCGTACGTAATGGCATACTGAATGCCTGGCGGGAGGGTTCACAACCGCAGCTTTTGCCGATAAAAAATCTCGTCTTCGGATTCGGCTCCTCAATCACTTCTCCTGCCATTTTTTTCAGAATACATTCCACTGCATATCCGCCGTAATAAGATCCCGGAATATACGGCGATGTAATGGGGCTCGGACTGGTTCGTCCTTCTTCGGAGGATCCGTATCCGACGATTGCGATATCATCCGGAATACGAAGACCCGCTTTCTGCATTCCGATAGCGACACCGATGGCCATCGGATCATTCGCACAGACAACCGCTTCCGGCAAATGCCTGCGGTCTCTTAACAATTCTTCCGCAAATGAGGTACCGCTGAAATACCAGAAATCACCATAGTAAATCCGGTCTTCCCGAACCGAAAGACCGTGTGCTTTCATGGCGTCCCGATAGGCATCCAGTCTGCGGATGGAATGAACATGATCTTTCTTTCCGGTCAGATATGCGATATCCGTTATGCCATGAACTTCAATCATATGACAGATGGTGTCATAAACCGAGCGGTAACCGTCCGTCCAGAATGTGGAAAAATATTCACTGTCCTTATCCACACAGATGACCGGACCGGAAAAGCATTCATGAATCTTTTTCTGAATGGCAGGCTCCACGCCCTGTGTCTGAATCATATCGGACAAAACGATGATTCCGTCAAAATTCGAATAGTTAACCAGATTATAAATATTGGCATCTCCGATTTCTCTCTCCCTTGTATTTTGATACTTGATATACATGGAAAATACATATAAATCGACTCCTTCGGCAAATGCCTTCTTCATTGCCCCCCGGACAAAATCACTCTGATATTCCTCATCAGCCTGTGCAATCAGCAATGCGATTTTTTTTCTTTTCATCCCATATCTCCGTTTCTTAAGCTGAAATCTTCTCTTTTTTCGTAACCCTTTTTGTATCTTTTGTTTATCCTTTTTATATCCTGTTATGAATCAAAATCCGAAGCCGGATCCTGCTTTTCCCTCATATCATAATCAATATCTTCGTCAATCATTTCAAGCATGATCTTTGCGAATTTCGGATCAAACTGCGTGCCGCTGCAACGCTCGATTTCCGCACGGACTTTTTCCTGCGCAAGCGCATCCCTGTAACTTCGAAAGCTTGTCATTGCATCGTATGCATCCGCTACTGCAATGATTCTGGCGGCCTCCGGAATCTCATCTCCCGCAAATCCATCCGGATATCCGCTTCCGTCGAATCGTTCATGATGCCACCTCGCACCGATTGCAAGCTCCGGCATTTCCTTGATATTTTTTAAAATATTCGCCCCGATTTCCGGATGCTTTTTCATTGCATTGTATTCATCGTCCGTAAGACTGCCCTTCTTGGTAATGACAGTGTCCGGAACACCGATTTTTCCAACGTCATGCAATAACCCCATGATATAAATGTAGGACTGCTCCTTGGAGTTATAACCGTAGCGTTTTGCAATCTCCGTCGAATATTCCGCCACGCGTCCGGAATGGCCTTTCGTATAGGGGTCCTTGGCATCTATTGCATCCGCTAAGGATTCCACGACGTGGATAAAAAGCTCCTCATTTTCCTTGGTTTTCTTCTCCACTTCCTTCGCCAGGTTTCGCTGAAGTTTCACCATCTCGATGACCTGTCTGACACGCATGACCAAAACTTCCGGAATAAAAGGTTTTCTGACAAAATCGATGGCGCCAAGTGCCAGACCTTTCTTTTCGGATTCCTCATCATCGCTTGCCGTTAAGAAAATAACCGGAATATCCGCAACATCCTCTTCCATCGCCATGATATTCTGCAATGTCTCGAATCCGTCCATTCCGGGCATCCGGACATCCAGCAGAATCAGATTCGGTCTGTTTTCCAAAAGAAATTCAAGCAGCTCATTGCCCGATTCAACGGTGCTGACATGCATATCACTTTTTGCAAGAATATGCGATGCCAGTTTCAGATTCGTGATATCATCATCGCAAACGACAACCCATGGCTGCTTTTCATCTGCATGATTCAAATCATCGGACTCCATGAATTCCACTTCATAGGTAATGGCTAAAACATCTTTATTCAGTATCCCCCAGGTTCGCATTATGTTTCCGGTAACCTGTCGGATGGCATCTTCCTTAATATCCGTTAAAAAGATAAAAATCTGATCCTTCCGGTACTGCATGACAAGGTCACTTTTTCGAAGAAGCTTCTTTACATGTGTACAGAAGGCATCGCAGTATCGTTCAAATTCCTCTTCGGAAACTTCCGCATTCGGTGAAAGCGTAAATAAAAGCTGGCAGGCATTCCTGTGATAGTGGTTGATATATCGCATCACAAAACGGTAAACATGAACAAAGGAATCCTGCTCGAGTAAAAGCGCCGAATTCACTGCACTCTTTTCGGAAAGAAGACGGCTTATGTCATTTAAGCCGGCCGGCAACTGTTCCTCACCGTTCGCGCTCCCTCTTTCGAAAGCATTTTCTTTCTCTGCTTTCAGTGTCTCATCAATGCAATGAATCAGATTATCCGGCACAAACGGTTTTTGCAAAATCCCGCAAACACCGGCGGATTCCATGTCCTCACTTATTTCCGGATTTTCCTCCGCAGTCAGGATTAAAACCGGTATGGAATTCCTTTGATTTTCCGCTTCCCAGAAACGTAATTTTGATAATGCTTCCAAACCGCCCATTTCCGGCATGTTTAAATCCAGTAAAATTAAATCCGGAGTATTATTCGGAACATATTCCAGTAAAGCTTTCCCCGATTTTAAAGCAGTAACCCGTTTATTATGTTTGCTTAAAAGCTGCCCCGTCAGTTTCAAAACGGCAACATCATCATCCACCACAACAATCCAGTCTGCCATTTATCACGATCTCCTTAATCCCCTTATTACAAATACACATCAAATGCCTGCCTTGCAGGCACGTCGGTTGCCTGTCGTTTCAGTATTATAGAAAACGGCCGCATACATCCCCGTATTCCGAAAGGAAGCTCTGCGCATCTTCCAGGATGAACGCAACCTCTTTATCCCTTGCGGCATATTCATGCTTCATCGCCCGTTTGCTTAAATCATTCATGCCGATGGTTGCCATCTGCCCCTTGATAGAATGAGCCTCAATCCGATACGCATCCCAGTCTTCTTCCGAAAGATTCTTTCGCATTCTTTCGCACCTGCCCGAACACTCGGAAGCCATATTCTGAAGGATTTCCCTTAGAATGCTTTCATCCCCTCCGCTGTATAATAATGCGGTATTATAATCGAGTCCTTCAATTGCGGAAAGTCTGGTTCTTAAGTCCTCTTCCGGATTGGAATCCTCTTCTTCCTCCGGGAAGAATTCCGCAAATACTACATCATCCTCTGCTTCTGCATCCGTTATCTTTCCCGTTTCCGTTTCATCCGACACATCCGGGAAATAAACCATCTCTTCCGGGAGATATTTCATAACTGTCTGTTCCAGCGCTTTGACTGCAATCGGTTTCGTCAGATAATCATTAAAGCCTGCATCCAGATAAATTTTTCTGCTTCCGGCAACGGCATTAGCCGTTAATACAACTACACTTGTAGTTTTATTTTTGGAATCCTCTTCTTCCCGGATTGCTTTCAGGGTTTCCATTCCGTCCGGCTTTGGCATCATATGATCCAAAAGAATCAGATCATATTTTTTCACTTTACACTTTTCAATCGCTTCCGTTCCGCTGCTGCAAAGATCCGGAACGATTTCGTTTCTCTTCAAAAACAGTTTTACAATGGTCAGATTGGAAGGATTGTCATCCACTGCCAGGATGGATGCATTAGGCGCCGTGAAATAAAGTTCCTCTTCCTGATTCTCCATTTCATCCCTGCGGTTCATAAAATCATCCGTAAGCGGCGTTTTATCGCAAACCTTCATCGGAAGCGTTACCGTGAATTCGGAGCCCTCCTGATAGACACTCTTTACATCGATGTTGCCGTCCATGGAATCCACAATTCGTTTTACGATGGCAAGTCCGAGTCCGGTCCCTTCGATGCTGATATTCTCCTTAATATCCGCACGGGAAAAGGCTGTAAAAAGATTCGGAATGTCTTCGCTTTTAATTCCCCTTCCGGTATCCTTTACCGTAAAATGCAGTTCATATTCCACATCCCCGGTATATTTTCCTCCGACCAAAAGGGTGACGGATCCTTTGTCCGTATACTTCACCGCGTTGTTTAATAAATTAATCAGAATCTGGCGGATCCGGAATTCATCCCCCGTAAGCCCTTCCGGAACTTCATCGGTCAGCTCGTAATCAAGCTTTAATAATTTTTCCGATGCTCTTTCCCCGACTAAGGAAATGACATCATATAAAAGTTCCGACATATGGAAAGGTGCATCCACGATTTCCATTTTTCCGGCTTCGATTTTTGAAAAATCCAATACGTCATTCACCAGCATCAAAAGCATGTTGCCGGAGCTTTTAATGTTTTTTGAATACCCGTTAATCACGCTGTCCTTATTTTCCCGAAGAATCATTTCGTTCATTCCGAGAATCGCGTTAATCGGCGTACGAATCTCATGCGACATGCTGGCGAGGAATCTGGTCTTTGCCTCTGAGATGTCGATGGCATGCTGCTTTTCTGCATAGGTTTTCCGGATTTCATCAACCTGCTGGATAACCACGAACACCAGGAAAAACAAGAGTCCGATTACCATCGGAATTTCCTCGTATTTCGGCCGAAGGAAAAGCAGGGAAAAAAGCTCGTAAAAACCGCAGAGCAGGAATCCGATGAATCCGATTGCGGTATATTTATAACTCTTCACATGCCCGTGAATGATATCCTTAATCAGCAGAATAACCGCCCATGCCGACAAGAATCCCAAAACGAGGATGATATAAACCAGTGCATCCGAGAAGGAAAAAATCCCCGTAAAATGCAGTACCGGCCATACCACACAGTTTATGGAGGAAATAATCATAATGACCGACATGCTGATCCTGTAACGGCCGCGCTGCAGGGAATTTAAATAAATGGCAGGTGCAAAGGGCATCAGCAGACAGAACATGTAATTGATAATTCCATCGATGTGATAATGTCCGAAAATAAACGGAAACATCATCGAGTTCGTAACAACCCAGGCCGCACTGACAAAAATACTCATTGCACCGTAGAGCATGTTGTTTTCCCTGCGGTACCAGATGCGCATCCCGAAGCTGACCAAAATTACCACGATGGATAAAAGCAAAACCACTTCCGCCATCATGAATGCCGGACCGTACTTCTCAAACATATGGAAATACAATCCGCCCAGCGTCGTCACAAAAGTTTCCGGAACAATCTGCCCTCTTTTTTTCGTCGGTACTCTCTCGAGTCTCAGTTCCGCACCGGCATCTTCTTCCGTTAACGGCACAACCATGTAAAAACGTTTTACGCTTCCGCCGTTTAACGCAACATCCAGGTATTCGTCAAATTCCTTCCGAAGCTCCCCGTTAATATAAACCTGAATACTCTTTCCGGTTTCAAAGCACAAAAAGGAATTATCCAAAACCGTATCCGGCAGCTTCGCCTCCACGGTAAACGGTTCGTCATATCGTTCCTCCGCAGCATGACTTCTTTCCACTTCAAAACTGCTGCCGTCACCCTTTGTAACCGTCCAGTTTTCGATATAGGTCAAAGGGTCTCTCGGAATCGCTCCGATCTTGTCATTTACGCAGTAAATAATTAAGATGATGAAGATACATGCGAAGAACGTGAAGAATACCGTCTTTGCTATTTTAAAAATAAAATTTCTGTCCATGATTCTTGTTTTTAATTTTTTATTTCTCTTCAGACTGCTTTCAGCTTATTACCAAATTTTCTGCCGTTTCATTGCGACTGTTTTTTCAAAATCTCAATGACCTTCTCGTAATTTTCCGCCCTGTGAGGGAACGTGCAGTCGGTGCAGATTTTAATCTCTTTTCCGTTTTTGGTGGCAAACTTCGAATTTCCCGGGCAGTCCTTAAGATGATAAAGGGGGCAGTAACAAAAAAGACAGTTCATCTCTGAAATCCCCTTATGACACGGATAATATTCGCATTCCTTATTTTCAAAAAAACGAAATGAATTATTCATCATCTGCTTTCCTTTCATGATACTCCAAAGCCTTTAGGATAATGGACTTCGCAAATTCCGGATTGGACGGATAATATAGATGCGGGAAGCCCATCCAGGAATTTCCCTCTTTTATGATACAGTCGTGAGACCACCCGTCGAAAGGCTTTTTTGCAACACAGTCGCTGCCGTTATTTTCACTGTCATAGTAATGAAATTCATGTCCTTTTATCGAATTCTTTTCTTTCAGAAAGTCTTCCTTCTTTTCATGAATCTCCACATAGCCAAATCGTACGGATTTCCCGGTATAAGCGCAAGAAGCATCAATGATTCCGACTCCCTGATATTCCTTTCCTTTGCGGTCTTTGATGATTCTATGAAGATATAAAAAACCGCCGCATTCCGCAATGATTGGAATACCGTTTTGAGAAAGGCTTTGAATATATTCCATCATCTTCCGGTTTTCGCAAAGCTTTTCCAAATACAGCTCCGGATAACCGCCCGTTAAAATCAGCGCATCCGCCTCTTTCGGGACCGCTTCATCATGCAGGGGTGAGAAAAATACAATCTTTGCACCGAGGTTTCGAAGCAGTCTAAGATTTTCCTCATAGAAAAACTGGAATGCCTCGTCCCTGGAAACCGCGATGGTACAGACTGCATCCGGCAACGGAAGGCTTTCCGTTTCTGCCTGATTATCCGGCTCTTGTGCATCTTCCACCATCTCCGGCGCAGAATCCGCAATTTCCGTAATTCTCCCGATATTGGTATTTTTCTTAAGCTCCTTTGAAAGACACCTCGTAATCTCCTTTAAATGCTCCACCTCATTCGGTGTCACAAGTCCGAGATGTCTCGAGGAAAGAACGGCTTCTTTTTTCTCCGGCAGGAATCCCAGCACTTCGATTCCGGTTTCCGCTTCAATTACCGGTTTTACCGTCTTATAAAATGTTTCCGAAATACGGTTTAAAATCACTCCCCGAATCAGATTTGCATCGTCAAATGATTTCATTCCCGCAATCAAGGGAGCCAGCGATCTGCCGGCTCCTTTTGCATTAATAACCAATATAATGGGGGTATCCGTTGCTTTTGCAAGCGCATACGAAGAGCCTTCTTCCAAAACTCCTCCTACCCCGTCATATAATCCCATTACGCCTTCCATAAACACAATTCCGTGACCTTTTGCATCTTCCATGAAAAGCTGCCTTGTCACTTCTTCGTTCGTAAAATACGTATCGAGATTATATGCTTCCACGCCGGAAATCTCACGATGAAATAACGGATCAATGTAATCCGGCCCGGATTTTACCGATACGGGATTATATCCCGCTTCTTTAAAAATACCCAATAAAGCGATGGTAACGCTTGTTTTTCCGCCGGCACTTGCCGGTGCCGCTATCATAATCCGGCTTATGTTCATGCCAACTCTCCAGATTTTTACATGTTCTGCATGCTCAATGAAACTCCACTGCACCCTTTCTTAAAGCCGCCGAAAACGTTGTGGTAACCGAAGCGGAAATACCGGTCGGGTTTCTTTATAGCATACAATTTTATTCTAAACGACATAAAAACAGAAATCAATATCAGTATCCATATCATTATCCTTATAAAGATTGCGTAAAAATATTGAGAAATC
>CACZRH010000046.1 GCA_902783455.1 uncultured Lachnospiraceae bacterium
GAGGACAGCCGATGGGCGGAGCGCCTTATGGAGGACAGCCGATGGGCGGAGCACCTTACGGAAATCAGCCGATGGGCGGAGCGCCTTACGGAAACCAGCCGATGGGCGGACAGCCGTTTCCCATGAATCAGGAATATAACAATGATGTACAGAGTCAGGGAGGAATGAGATCATGAGTAATCCTTCGACAAAAAATATATTTGCGAAAAATGCGGTTTTATTTAAGGATATGTCCATAGATATCAAACGTCCGAAAATTCTGATTCTGATGCTGATTTTTAATGGACTTGTTTCACTGGTGGTGGCCGGATTCTTTATTTATATCATGGTGGCCGGACTTGAAGGAGAAGCAATTAACTATCGTGCCCTTGCAATAATGCTGATTGCGCTGATTGCAGAAGAGGCCGGTGTATTGTTTTTAGTAACGCCTGCTCTTACCGCAAGCAGTATTTCCAGTGAACGGGAACGTCAGACACTGGAAGTATTATTGACAACAAGAATGACACCGTTTGAAATTGTAATGGGCAAATATTTCTCGGCACTGACACAGGGAATATTACTGGTTTTGTCAACGCTTCCGTTTCTTTCACTTGTATTTATCTACGGTGGTTTGAATTTCTTCCAGTTACTGGGATTGTTGCTGGTTTTGATTTATGAGGTTGCGTTTTTGGCGGTATTCGGAGTATTCTTTTCGGCACTTACAAAACGTACGGTAGTAGCGGTAATTCTGTCCTATATTATGCTGGGAGTTCTATTAACGGGAACATTTGCGGCTTTCGGATCCGTATACGGAATTGTAGAAGCACTTAATGAACAGCTGCATCCGCATTATTCGTCCTATTCCGGAACGACCAATCCTCTTTCCGCTGTGATTCCGGAGTTGCATGCGGACTGGGCGATATTTATTCTTTACGTAAATCCGCTTGTGACGCTTTTTGACTGTGTCGGAAGTTTTCTCGGTGTTGAAATCGATGATGTGGCATTTAAGGGAATGAAGACAATTGTGGATATGAATTATATCGACGGACATAATCCTCTGATTATTGCATGGACACCGATCAGTATTGTGTTGCAGGGAGCAATCGGATTCGGCTTTTTAAGACTTGCCGGTGCCTGCTTAAATCCCGTTCGAAACAATAAAAAGAGAGAGCGTGAATATGACAGAAAGAATATGAAAAAAGTCGGGGTTCAGCCGGATATTGAATTTGCCATGCCGATGCAGGATATGATTCCTTCCGCACCCGGTCTGCAGGGACAGATGCCGGAAGCAGAAGGAGCAATGTCTGTGGAAACAACAGTATCAACGACGCAGATGGAAGATATGGCTTTCGCGCAGACGAATACGGTAACACCCGAATCAATGGAAGCAGTGCCCGTACAGACAGAAGAGACGGTTCGATAACATGTTATTTGGCAGTAATGCCGCGAGGTAATCACGATGGGAAAAGATCAACTTATTCTTCAATTTGTGAAACGTGTCAGAAAGAGATTGTGTTTTCAAACATTTCTGAAATGGTTTTTATGCGCCTGCTCGGCCGGATTGGTGGTCTGGGGCATTATGAACAGTATTGCCTGCTTCGTACCCTTTTACGGAGCGGTTTTATACGGATTTTTTGCATTCCTTTTGATTATGATTGTGGGAAGTCTTATTTCCATTCGATTTTTTCCGACTGTTCGTCAGACCGCATTTCGTGTGGACTCTACCGGTTTAAAGGAGAGGGTTATCACTTCCATGGATCTGAAAGGAAAGGACGACGTTTGTAGTACAATTGTGAAGGATGATACCATTCGCCATATCCGGAATTATCCGACAAAGCAGTTTTTCCCGACAAGAGTATCAAAAAGACTTCTTCTGATTCTCTTCCTTTGCGCAGCATTTGTATTGTCCACAGCCATGATTCCGGCGAAGATGAAGGACCAGGCAAAAGAGAATCATGAACTTTGGAATCATCAGAAAGAAATGAAGAAGCAGTTTGAAGAGCTTCAGGAAGAAGTGGAAGAAAAATATGATTTGACCAAAGAACAAAAAGAGCTTTTGGAAAATATTGTGGAAGAGGCAAAAGAAGAAGTGGAAAAAGCCAAATCTAATGAGGAACTCCAGAAGATTGAAGAGCGGTTAAAGAATAAAATCGAAAGTCAGATTACTCATCCGATGGAATTCGAAAATGCCGCAAAGAGACTGCAGGATGAGCTGAACGAAGCGGAAGGAAAAGAGATGACCGAGTCGGAGCAGCAAAAAATCGCCGAAGAAATGGAGAAACTCGCTGAGCAGTCTCAGAATGAAGAATTAAAAGAGCAGGCTGAAAAAATGCAGGAAGAACTGCAGCAGAATAATGAGATTTCCGAAGAAACCATGAAGGAAGCTCAGGAAAAACTGGAGCAGTTCCAGAAAGAACAGCAGGAATTTATAGAGCAGCAAAAACAAAATCAGCAGAACCAACAGAATCAGCAAGGTCAGCAGGGTCAGCAGGGCCAGCAAGGTCAGCAGGGCCAGCAGGGCCAGCAAGGTCAGCAGGGTCAGCAGGGCCAGCAAGGTCAGCAGGGTCA
>CACZRH010000047.1 GCA_902783455.1 uncultured Lachnospiraceae bacterium
CTTAATGTTTTTCTTACGAAGATAATCGATTTCGACCTTCTCCATGTCTTTATTCTGGGAATTTACGGCAGCCAACGCTCCCGCTAACTCAAAAATTTCATCCGGCATATCCCACTCCGTTGCCTGATTTGCAAACGAACATTTTACGACAACATGTCCCCCCGGAACGCCTTTGGCATGAAACCACCAGTCATTGCCGGTTGCAATCTCAAATGTCACGACTTCGTTCTGGTAATTGTTTTTTCCGACATAAATATCGTATCCGTCCGATGTCACATAATGAAGAGGTTTTACTTTCCCGCCCGCATTTTTACCCTGCTTCAGGGACGGGGATCTCTTTCCGTAAATTCCGGAATCGCTCATATGGATTCTTTTTACAAATCCTCTTTCTGCCAGTTCCCTTCGAATCTGCTTTAATTCCTCCTCGCTTCCGGCAAGTCCGATATAGGTAAGAATACTTTCCAGATAGGAAATCTCTTCCTCATTTTCCGAAATCTGGTCTTTCAGCGCTTCTAAGGTTCGTTTGCATTTATTATATTTTTCAAAATATCTGGCGGCATTCTCCCGAATGGTTTTATTCTCATCCAAAGGGATGGACACCTCCGATTGATCATAATAATTCTGTACCTTTACGGATTTTTCCCCGTCACTTAACTGATAGGCATATGCCGTAAGCAACTCTCCGAAAATCCGGAACTGTTCCAGCTTTCCGGCATCTTTTTGCTGTTTTTTCTGCAAATCAAGCTTCTTATAATCCCGTTCTAAAATGGTCTGAATATGCTTCTTTAAATCCGCCGATTTTGCACGCATCACATCAGCCTTATTTTTATCGTGATAATAGGTATAAAGCATTTCGGAAACCGATTCAAAGCATTTCTTTTCGGACGTGCTTAAATCAACGGTTTCGAAATCCCGGATTCTATCGTTTTCATAAAGGATTGCCGGAGAAAAATCGCCGCCCTGAACTTTATCCAGAAAGCTTTGAAATGTCGAATAAAGTTTTTCCGGCGCTTCGGAATTCGTAAAATCCCGCTCTCCGTCCACCCCTGCTATGTTACAAAGCTCCATGGCAACCTGCGGAGAAATGCCCGTAAAAGATGTATAGATTCTTTTAAAAACAGGAAGCGGTTTTTCCATGGCACCGTAAAATGCATCTTTCAGTCCGCCCGGTTCGTTTCCGTTTTCTTCTGAATCAAAACCAGGCATGTGCATGAAAAGAATCGGGTCTGCCTTATCCTCCGTCTTCGGAATAAAATATTCTCTGCCGGGCAAAACTTCCCTTACCGAAGAAACCAGGGCACTGACATGCTTTAAGGAATCGATTACCATTTCCTTATCATCAATCAGAATCAGATTGCTGTGTTTTCCCATTAATTCAAATACCAGAATCCTGTTGCACAGATCTCCCATTTCATCCAGATGTTCCACTCGGATTCTGACAACCCTCTCAAGCCCCGGCTGGGAAATATCGATGATTCTGCCACCCTGCAGGTGTTTGCGTAAAACCATGCAGAAATTCGGTGCCGTCATCGGTGACGGTTTATTCTCCGGTGTCAGATAAATGCTTGGCATACCGGCCGATGCATTCACAAAAAGACGCAGGGATTCTGCGTCTTTCTTTATTGTCAGAACAATTTCTTCCTTTTCCGGCTGGGCGATTTTGGTAATTCGCCCGCCGGAAATTTTATCATTTAATTCTTTTACCACTGCCGCAACACAGATTCCGTCAAATGCCATCGGATGCTTTCCATTCCTCTCTTTTTTGCTGATTTGCCTTACATGGAGCCGTTTGGTTTCGGACCGGTCGGTGCTTTATGTCCGTTTAATTCCGGAACTTCCGGTTTTGCATCCCCGGGTTTTACCTCCGGCTTTATCTGCTTCGGCCTTCCTTCCTGAATTCTTGCAACTTCCTCCGGAACCTTACGCTGATCGATTAACGCAAGCAGCTCTTTATCGGTATTATCCTTCATCATGGTATCCAGGATACTCTTAAAAGGTTCCTCCGTAAGCCATTTTTTCCTCTGCTTTCCAAGCTCCGCCTCGCTGAAAGGCAGGCCCTTTTCCTTAAGTGTTTCGGCACCGAAAACCAGAATGAATGCCTGTTTACGAAGCAGGAGAAATTCGTCCGGTTTGACGTCATTTGGCCGACTCGCGTTCTTTTCCATGAATTTTCTTGAAGAGTCTGCGTTCTTATTATTCATCGAGGATTCCAGTTTCAGTCTTTCCGCATCGTGGTCTTTTTGATGAACAGATTTGTCATCGTTAATCTCTCCCTTTTTGTTCAGACTCTCATCGATTCGACTGATTCTCTCTTCTTCATAATCGCTCTCATCGACACTCTCCTTTTCATTTTCGGGTTCCTTTACAAATTTCGGGACATCATTAATGATATTAATTTTATTCTCACCGGATTCGTTTTGAATGATTTCACTGTTAATGATTTCGTTATCTATGATTTCATTCATTTCATCTTGGTTATCCGGATTTTCATTTTGAACGACTCCGTATTGTAAAAGATCAATCTGCTTGGGCGGATTAATAATATTCCTTTTATCCAATTCATAATCCTGATAATCCCCTTCCTCGAAGAAATGATCACCGTTAAAGAAATAATCCAGATCATCTAATTCTCTTTCGATTCCCTGATTTCCTGCTACGGCAATTCCTTCAAAGTCAATCTCACCCTGTTCCATAAAGCCGTTTTCATTAAACACGATACCTTCCGCATCATTAAGATAATTTTCATCGCCGACTTTTTTATCTTCTCTCTTTCTGATTTCGGATAATTTTTCCGCTTTTTTCTTTTCTTCCTTTTGTTTAGGATTCAGCTTCTTATCTTCATCAATTTCAATTTCATTAAGTGCATCATAAATACCGTCAACTAATTTTTCGGCTTTTAAAATCTTATCCTCTACATTTTCCTTTTCAATAACATCGTCGGTTTTATAATCCGAACGATTCTGCATCTTTTCATCAAAATCCGCGGAGTCCAGGCTGCGATTATCAAGAAGTTCTTCCTCTTCATCCGCTCTTTGCTTTTCGTCCTCCTTATTTTCAACAGGATTAAGATTTTCGTTTGCAAATCCCCACATGGTAGCGGTGTGGTCAATATCATTCAGTAAATCATGTCGGCTAATGAAACGCTCCGCATCCTTAATCAGTCTTCCGTCTTCAAGGCGCATAATGGTATCTCTCCATTGCTCCTCACCAAGTGTATCCCCCTGAAGCATACATGCCCCGAGCTTTCTGCATAACTGATAATAAAAGCCATCCGGTCTTTGGTCACCCGACGGATTCATGGCATCCTCGTAACGAAGACGTTTTCCCATATCCGTATCCGAATTCATAATCCCCATAAGAACAACATATGCAAGACGCCCGTACAGTTGGCCTTTTCCCTGGTCCGTGGAGGATTTTTCCAGAATTTTATTTTCTACTTCCTCAAGCGTTACATCACCACGATTATTATGATTGGATTTCTTTTCGAAACCGGCCACAAACTCGGCCAGGCTTCCGTATTGCGTCTTAATGGTTTCCAGACGGCCGTCAACTTCAGCCTTTTTGGATTTGGCATTTGCTTCAATTCTTTCCCAATGATTCAGTGTCTGTTTCGGATTTTCCCTGTACATTTCCAAAAACAGTCCATTTGTTGCAAGTTCGCGGATACGCTCACGGGGATGCATTACTGTTTTTAAATCCTTATATTCTAAGGTATTCTCTTTTGATTTTTTATCCCACAGCTCGCCGAGATACTTTATCGCCAGATTCACGTTTTCTGCCAAAAGGTCATCTAATGCTGAGGGATAATCATTCTTCGCGTAAGTTAACTTATAATTTTTATACTCCCTTTTTACTTCCGATTTCAGATAATCCTGATATGCATTCTCACGGCTTGGAACAACAGATTGTATTCCCTGAACGCCTGCCATTTGGTTCAGCATTTCCAGGGCGTCCGATGTTTTTGCCGTATGAAGCATCTCTCCGTTTTTTGAGGAAAGTACATCAGTCGGCAGTTTTCTCAACAATCTGTTTTGACGTTCCAAAAACTCATCCACACTTGTTTTAATATAATCACTGTTATGATATCTTTTTTTGCCGTAATCATGAATCGGCTCTCCACCGAAGAAACCGGTATGCGATCTGTGATAATTTGCCGCAGCCGTATTAAGTGCACTAAGCGCATTGTCGATCTGCTGTCTGGTTGAATTTCTGCCACCGTCCTGTGTTACGGATAATGCATTTTTTAAAGTCCGGATAAGTTCCTTATACTGATCATGTCCTTCCGGTTCCACATTCGGATCGAAATTCGCATTCGGATTATTCTGGGATTTCTGTAAATTTGCTTTATAAACCTCTAACTCATCATGCAGATCCTTCGTTGCTTCCTGCAACTGCATTATGGTAGCCGAAGCTTCAACTACCTTTTCATCCTTCGTCATAAAAACGAGAGGTTCCGTTTCGGTAATCTTATTATCCCGGACATCAAAATTCCGGATTAATATCCGCTGATCTCCCATTACAATTTTATTCAGAAGTTCCAAACGTAAAAGGTCCTCTTTCAGTGCAGGATCATCGATTCTTCTGTATCTGTCCCCGACTGATTCCGCGATCGTAAGAGGCGGAATCTCATCCAACTGGAAAAGATCCGAAATCTGGATTTTTTCCTGCTGAAGAATTGTCGACACAACTCCGGAAGCCATGAGCTTATGGAACTGATTGTTCAGAAAATCTCTCACGGTTTGTCCGGCTGAATTCGGATCAGCATTTAAGTTATTACCATCCGGATTGTTTCCGATCAAATCCGAAACTTTTTTATTCATCAGATTAAGAACAAAACGGTTATCGTTATAATATTCCCCGACGAACGCCTGTCTTATACGCGTAATATCATTGGATAAGGAGTTTCTGAAATTTGAAATATCCTGTAAATAAGCGTTTTTAAACTTGTTTTGTTCCGTGCGGAACTGTGCATTATATAGTCTTTCCGCTTTTTGAGCAAAGGTTCCGTCTGTTTTTCCCTGCAGGAATTGATATGCCTCCTGACCGTTGAAAGAGGGATAACCGTTCGCCCTGTTCGTTTTCATGATTTCACTGATTGCATCGGAATGGCTGCAGGCATTTGCATCCCGGCGGGCTTTATCGGTAATTTCTCCCAGATTAAGCTTCCTTGCATTCTGAAGTTCTGCCATCGATACTTCACGAAGAAACGCGCTGTTCATCATAAATTTATAAACATCGCTTTTGGGCTTTCCTTCCATATTTTCCATTGTTTTATATGCATTGGCCGTAGCAAAAAACTGATCTTTCAGATTTAACCAAAACGCATTCATATCCCGGTAAACGTCGTCTCCGAGCACATCTCTTGCGGCTTTTTCTCCGCTGAGCATTCCGGATGCAAAACCAAACAGATTTCTCATTTCCTCTCCGGTCTCTGCGCTGATTGAGGATAAAATACTGATGGTCGGAAGCTGTCTTTCCACATTTCCCAAATCCCGGTAATTTACATCCGGAATCGAATATTTCTTCATGTTTTCGGTGGCTTTTGCATATATTTTCGCCCATTCTTCAAAATTGGTCGTAAAGAGTGATCTTTTATATTCCTGCTGTTCTGCCGGAATCACTTCGTTCGTGTTGACCGGATGCTTTCTGCAAAAGTCAAAGAATTCATACCGAAGCTGATCTGCATTCTTTACATCCTGTGCATTTACTACAACTCCTTTTTCCACTCTCGGAACGGTATTGCAAAGCTTCACCGCATCCGCAAATTCCATATTCTTTGCACCCATTGTCCAGAGAATGAAATGTCTTTGGATGGAAGAATCAAGATCACAGGAGAATCCGAGCGTATTCGCAAGAGGCTTAAAATCAATTGTTACATCCTCTTCAACCTTCTGCTCTTTCTGATCTTCTCCTGCCTTGTTTACATTGACATGCAAAGTAGAATGAAGCCTTTGTGCAGCGGCGTCATATTCTGCCATTGCATTTTGACCCATTTGAATCTTACTTCCGTTCACAAAGCTGTCCAGTTCATTTTTCTGAATGACACCGTCTTTATTTAGATCCATTGCGGTAAGCATACCGACGGTCTGCTGGATTTCTCTTTCCTTATTCCGCCTCGTTCTTTTTACGGCAGAAAGGAATTTTTCCCGAACCGTCTTTGTAAGCTCTTTCGCCGTTTCCCCGGATTTCAGCCTGTCCTCCATCTTATTCAGGTTTCTTCCACGCAAAAGATTCTTTTGCTGAAGAATGGAACCGACAACATCCTTTAAGTTATTATAGCTGGCAGTACCTCTGGCCATCTCATTTCGAATCGTTTCTGATTCCTTTGTCGTTCCGGTCAGAATCTGTGCCAAAACAACCTCTGCAAGACGACCGTAGTAATTCTGCATCTGTGCCGGATTATTCCATGCTTCACGAATCTGATTTTCCGGAGTCTGCTGATTATTATTTGCGGAATTTACCACATAGGACATAAACGAACGACCGGGCTGGGAAATATTCCTATCAAGCCAGATTTCGCGGTCTTCCTTTATGTCTTTGGAACGTTTCTCGCAGCTTTCCCATTTTTTCAGACAGCCTTCCGGATCCTCTTTCACATATCTCTGAAAAGCTTCCTGCTTCGCGAGTCTGTCCACCTCAAACCAGAATGATTCCGCCTTTCTGGCAAGCGTATATGTCAGATGTTGTTGCGGTGCACCGTTTAACGGATCCTGAATCTTTTCCTCCAAAAATCCGATCATATACTTAATTGCCGCCTGCTTTTCAGGTGTATACGAGGCCATATTGCGATAATTCGGATGCCGCTTTGTACTGTTTAAATTCCTTTGAATAAACTCTTTTACTTTCGTCGTCTCTTCGAAATCCAAATCAACCGGTGCTCTTCTTAAGCCCTTGTTAATTTCATCCATTCCGACCTTCAGCAGGGTATCAACAACATCATCTCCCGGTTTTTTATTCGGCGGAACAATCGCAATATTTAAATTGATACGATTTAAATGCAACGTAAAATACTGCGTCAGTTTTCCGTTATGAAGAGAATAATTATCTCCCATAACTTTTTCTGCGCTTTTGAATCGGATTAATCCGGAATCCGTTTTCGGATTTCCGCCGAAGATTCCCTTTTTGGCCGTATAATATTCCGCCGCGGCATCATCCACATTCTTCAGTTTTTCAAGTACCTGACTCGGTTTTGTCTGCCAGCGTTCCAAATCACTGATTGCATTTTTAACGGCAAGACAAAAATTCTGATATTCAGTACTTCCCGTTCTGTCTTTGGAATAAAAATTCGCATCCGAATTTTCCTGCGTGGAAATCAGCTCATCACGAACCTGATATAAAGTGGACAGAATCTCCCGTTTTGCAATCAGATAATCCTTTATTTTATCCGCTCCGTCTTTCATGGCCTGACGAGTCGCATGAACCGTAACCGGCTCTTTTAAATCAACCAGGCTGTTGTCTTCGGAAATTTTAAACATTCTGACCTGGATTAAAGATTCCTGACTCTCAATGCATTTTAAAATCTCTGCACGGTAGAGCCATTCCTTTTCCTCCGGATTTTTTACATTTCTGTATTTATTTCCCCAGATTTCAGAAGGCTTATGTCCGTTGATCAAAAACATATCGCTGGCATTAATGCCGTTTTGCATCAAAATGCCGCGTAAGTTGCGGGCAAACATCTTATCGAATCTTTTTGCCACCAAATCTTTTCCCGTAAGGTTTCCATCCACCTTTTCGGAAAGGAAATCCGCCATGTCCTTCGGATCCTGATCCGAAGTTGTCATCAATGCTCTTCTGAATTCCTCGGAAATCGGATTGGCTCTTGCTTCAAGAACATATTTCCCGATATCGTTCTGAAGGGTTTCCTCCCTTTCACGCTTCTCAAATTTGCTGATTTCCTCCGCCACATAATTATTATATGCCTTCTCATTGACATGAAGAAGGTAAGATGCGGCCTTCACATAATTCGCGGTATCTTTGTTTGCGGATTCTATAACATAGGAACCGTAGACCGGAGCATACGGTGCCAGTTCTCCCGGATAATTATGAATGATACTTCCTACGGATTCTCCTCTGTGGGTACACATTAACCGGCCTGCATTGGACCGGTAAAATACCTGATTGGACATTAAGGAAGCATCTCCCATCAGATTCGGCAAAAATTCATTTGGTAATTTATAAACCGCATTGACAAATTCCTGAAGCGTTTTCAATCCCGTAGTCATTGCGTAAAAATTCTTTTCTCCGCCAATACTCTCAGCAGCAATACGCTTTGCGTCAAAATACGTATTATTATCTTCAATCTCTACCAGTTCATTTATTTCCTGTTTTGCATCAACAGAAAAACCGGAAAGCAGCTTAAATTCATCTTCATATTCCTTTACCTGTGCGGGATCGGAATAATCAATATCCGGCATGGAATAATCAGATACTTTCTTATATGCATTATGAATAAGATTCGTCCAGGTTCTGATGCTGTTTTTCTGAGCTTCGATTTTTCTCTCATCAAGCGCTTGCGATTCCGGTTCATTTTTAAATACATTTTCGTGGCTAAACGGATGATCGATACAAAACTGAATAAATTCTTTTTCATACTGCTCTACCGTTTCTTTGTTTTCGGGATAAATATCATTTCCCTGATTGTCCTTTCCGACCGGAATATGCGCTTTATATAAAGAGGCCGTTTCACTGAGGGATTTGTTCTTATTTACCATTACCCACATGTTGAATAAAGACTGGAAAGTCATTAATCTGTCTTTAAAGCCCAAATCTTTTATATAAGCTCCGACATTCCCGGTATCCTTCTCATTTCCGGTAAGTAATGACAGATTCATTTCAAGCATATGCATGGAATTCAGACAGGTATTGCCTCTGTCACGCTCCTTTTCGGAGCTTGCAATCATCAGATCCCTCTGCTCTTTGGTAGTTTGGAAAGATCTTTGGTCAAGATTCTTTATCCAGGAAAGATTATTCACTAAAGGAACACTTCTTGAAGGATCCAGGACATCCTGTCCCCAGCCGCGAAGCATTGCTGTAGGCCTGTAATTGTTAATAAGCTTACTGAATGTGAAATTCTCCGCCTTCTCCCACGGGTCATCCTTGGAAGATACCTTAAGTCCCCTGCTGTAATTCTCAACACGCAAAAAACTCTTCTTCAACGCTTCCAGATGCTTGTTAAAACGCGGTTCGAAATTCTTTATTTCCTCCTCCAGACGTCTGATGTTCGCCTGTCTGTACTGTCTTACCTCATTCGTAATATTGGGATTTCCCTGAAGGCTTCTTTCAAATTCCAATTTGGTCGTCTGCATTTCCATCAGCTGGTGCGCCATAAAATCCGTTGTCTTCGAAACATAATCCCAATAAGCATTCGTAAAATCGGCAAAGGAATTCTGCTCGAAATTTACGGAAGACGACTTCTGCAGGAGTTTCCGTCCTGCATTTCTGAATTCCTCAAAATACTTCTGTGCACCCGGTTCGATCTGCACTCCCGGATTTTCAATTTGCGGATATTCCCCTGCAAACAGATTGGAAAAATCATTCAGTTCACTTAAGAAAACCCTTGTTCTTTCAAGGTTTTTCCGGCTTTGTACCAAAACGGTTTTTCCGACGGTAGTTATTTCTTTTTCACCGTTTTCCAGCTTCTTTACCATCGGGCGAAGAATACTGATTTCTTCCGTTCCGTTCGTGATAGCCTGAAGTAATTCAAACGCGTATGCACCGCGTTTTTCCTCGTTACTCATATTGGGATATTTCGACGCCCATTTTTCTTCCGCAGTCTTTCCGCCGATACGGATATAATCAAAAGGATTGACATAATCCTGTTCCATTCCGGGAATGTCGGAACGGAGTTTCTCCGCAATCATATTCAGAACTTCCTTATGATTTAACGGCTGATCACCGCTCATCATGATGTTCAGCCTTTCTACAAAGGATCTGCCGTTAAAAGAAGTATCATCAATGATCGGAGAGGAAGTTACGGCAATTCCGCTTTCATAGAATTTCTTTCTGAATTTTTTCGCCGTTTCATCATCGATATTCGCCTGATAAATGAAAAACTCTAATTTTTCATTCTCAGCCGGATTTTCATTTTCTTTCGCCAGGGTAATCTCCGGCAGGAGCGCCAAAGGAGAAAGGCCGGTCTTTTTATAGATTGCCTCAATTCTTTTTGAATATTGAAAAATAAGATTTTCAAATTCCGTGAATTTCCCGTTACGATAGTTTTCAAGCTGTTTTTCTCTGCCTTTGACCACATTCTCATCACGGTCATTCATGAAACGGAAAGGATTCACCTGGCTCTTTAAAAAGGCCAGTTCCGCAGTCTTTAAATATAATTCCGCACCACGGTAATTCTTTAATTCTTTCTGTCTTTCTTCAATTATTTTTTCTAATTCTTCATAAAGAGCCATATTATTACCCCTCTGAAAGTATTGTTTTTATCAGCATCTTTAAATA
>CACZRH010000048.1 GCA_902783455.1 uncultured Lachnospiraceae bacterium
GACACATGCCGAAAATGTAAAGCAGGCGATGGAAACCATAGCCAATCGGTCGTTTGCATTTTGCATCCTGGATATCAATCTTCCGGATGGAAACGGATACGAGGTTTGTAAGGTAATCAAGGCAAAGAGCGATACTCCGGTGCTTTTTCTTACGGCATATGATGACGAGGTCAATGTGATTATGGGCCTGGAGCTTGGCGCCGATGACTACATCTGCAAGCCGTTCCGCGTAAGAGAGTTGATGGCCAGGATTAAGGCTATTTTACGGCGGACCGAAGGAAAATCTGAAGGAGTTCGCATTACTGATGGAGAAGGGATTATAAATATTCAGGATATTTGCATTCATACCAAAGATGCCAAGGTGTTTAAGGTTGCAAACGGGGACAGAAAAGAGCTTGAACTGACCGCAATGGAGTACAGGCTGTTGCTTATTTTTATTAACAACAGAGGCGTGGTGCTGTCGAGAAACCGGCTTTTGGAGGATATTTGGGATGTCAGCGGAGATTTTGTAAATGACAATACGCTGACTGTGTATATTAAAAGACTTCGGGATAAAATCGAAGATGACCCGGCGAATCCGCAAATCATCAGGACTGTGAGAGGGCTTGGCTATATCCTGGAAAGAGATATTTAGTAATTAGCGGAACATCAAAAAGCAATGCGGAAAAAAATAGTTGCCGGAAAATAATTATAATAAAAATTTTTTCTTATGAATGAAAGGAAAAGTTACATCAAAAGAATACTTGCCATAGCGGTACCGATTATGCTTTCGAGTCTGATTTCGGAGCTGCAGATGATGATTGACCGTATTTTTATCGGAAAGCTGTCGCTTGACTGTATGAGTGCAGTCGGCAATGCATCTACACCGATTTGGACGACGATGAATATCATTTTCTCCTTTACGACGGGTGCTACCATCATTGTTTCCCAGGCCTATGGCGCTAAAGAAATTGACAAGGCAAAAAACACCCTGGCATCGCTTTTTAAATACAACAATGTACTGGCGATTCTGTTGTTTTTATTCTGGATGATTTGCCCGCAGGTAGCATTTAGTCTAATGCACGTGGATGAAAGCATCATCGGAATGAGCGTGGATTATGCCAGATTCTATTCGCCGATATTTGTGCTGACAGGAATCGGTGCATCCGTAAGCTGTATGTTGCAGGCCAGCCAGAAGACAAAAATTATGGTCTGGTACGGAGCGACCAGGTCATTAGCCAACGTGGCGCTTGATTATGTGCTGATCTTTGGTCATCTCGGGTTGCCGGCCATGGGCGTAAAAGGTGCGGCACTTGCTACCACGATTGCGGAACTGCTCGGTGATATGATTGTCCTGATTTATGTTCTGGTTTCTAAGGAACTGGAGCTCAAACCGTCCTTTGGACAGATTCTGAAAGCAAAAATCAAACCTTACTTTGAAACTTTGAAATATGGCTCGGCGGCCGCGGCAGAGGAATTTGCATGGAATCTCGGAAACCTGTATCTGATTGTCATGATGAATGAAATCTCCGTGGAGGCGGCGGGAATTCACTCCATTGTTTTTGGGGTGGAGCTGATTGCGGTTGCTTTAATCTGCGCCATCGGAACGGCGACTCTTTCACTTTCCGGTTATGAGACCGGTCGTGGAAACGTTCGGGGTGTCAGGGATGTTGTGATCAGTTCGCTGATTCTGTGCGGTGCGATATCCGCTTTTAATCTGTTATTGTTTATTCTTTTCCCGGAACCGATTCTTAGCTGCTTTACAAAGGACGAAACGGTTATAGCACTGGCACCGCTTTACCTTTTGATTGTAGGAATCGATTTATTCCCCAAAAGCGGAAATATTATCATCGGCTCGGGCATCAAGGGATATGGGGAACCATCGTGGATGTTAAAGACACAGCTTTTCGGAACGGTTTTTGTTATCGCGGCCAGTTCTGCCATGGTGCTGGGGTTCCATATGGGCATTATTGAGATTTTCATTATGGTGGTAGTCGATGAAACGCTCCGGCTGATTCTCAATAGCTGGAAGCTTTGTCGAATCAGCAAAAAGTCTGAAACCGGTAAAGTTCAAACCTCGGAGCAATCGGGAAACTGAAAGAAAAATGACGTGTTAAGATGAACAGAAATAAATAAAAGAATAATAAAACAAATAAAAGAACAAATTTAAGGAATATATTTAAGAATTAAAAAAGGCAGGGGTAAACAGGTTTTTATGAAAAAAACAAAGAGTGTATTAATCGCAGAATTCGCATGCGTCATTGTGTTTTCGGCATGCGGATTCTTTTTTGTTTCAAAAGTGGCTGCGCTGATGCTGCTTGGAATGGGGGCAATTTTAATCGGAATACAGATCATTGAGCAGATGCTGCGTAATCGGAAACTGACAGCGCTGAATGATTACTTAAACCGCATTCTTGCAGGTGATGAATCGATGGAAATCGAGAGCATGGAGGAAGGGGAGCTGTCGATTCTGAAGACAAATCTCTTTAAGGTCATGACGCTTTTGATGCATCAAAGGGCCTATTTGAAGGATGAAAAGATTCATATGGCAAATGCGATTGCGGATATTTCGCATCAGCTGAAAACCCCGCTTACGTCGCTTATGATGATGAATGATTTATTGGAAAACGAAAGTGACGAAGAAAAGCGTAAGGAACTTCTGGCCACACAGTCCGATTCGCTGGACCGTATGAACTGGCTCATTCAGACGCTGCTTAAGATTTCTAAGTTGGATGCGAGGTGTGTGGAACTTAAGAAGGATTCGATTCTGACAAAGGATCTTGTGGATAAGGCAATCGAACCATTTCGGGTGAGTATGGAGATGGGGGGAATTCGCTGTGTGAACATGTTGGAGGATACCACAGAAAGAAATATCATCACCTGTGATATCAACTGGACGACCGAGGCAATTCAAAATATTGTGAAGAATTGCGTAGAGCACATGAAGGAAGGGGATACGCTTACAATTTCAGCTGAAGAAACCACGCTTTATTCGGCGATTAGGATTACGGATACCGGATGTGGAATCGATGCGGAGGATTTGCCGCATATTTTTGA
>CACZRH010000049.1 GCA_902783455.1 uncultured Lachnospiraceae bacterium
AAATGCATTAACGATTGGAAACAGCGAAACAGACGAATTGTCGGAGGCAGATGTTTACGAGATTACATCGAAATGGATGGAGCTTCGCGAAGCGGATATGAATTTTGTGATGGATGCACTCAAAGAAACAAACTCAAATGAAACAGATAATGTCCTTCCTTCAAACTGGTACTTTGATTCAAAATATACTGATACAATTCTTTCCGTGCTTGATCGCATTAATTATGATAAAATCGGATTGATGGGGCATTCCCTCGGCGGCGCAACGGCCGTGACGGTCGGAAGAAGAGAGGATATTTCGGCAGTTATCGATTTAGACGGAACGATGCTTGGAGAAGAGATGGGCGTGAAAGACGGTACAGTTCTTTTCAATGAAGAGCCATATGAGACACCGCTTCTTTCCGTTATTTCCGAGATTCATCATGAAGACGAAGAGTTCTTAAAGAAAGCCGGAATGGTGTATTCCAATAATTATGTGTTAGAGTATGCGACCGACGGATACGAAACCTATTTTAAAAATACCGGCCATATGAATTTTACGGACCTTCCGATGTTTTCACCGGTACTTGCAAAAAATCTGGGAACGGGCAGCGTGGATGCGGGCGTGTGCATCGACCGGGTAAACGCGATTGTACTTCAGTTTTTTGATTGCTATTTAAAGGATGCCGGAAACTTTACGGTAGAAGAGTATTATTAAGAAACAGTAGAATAATTATGAATATCAAAATCAAACTAATACAGGAACCGGAAACTGAATATATCGAAATCGGCTGTTACAAGCGGGACGAGAAAGTGAACGAACTGGTGAAACTATTAAAGCTCCACCAGGGAAGCATCGAAGGCTTTAAAGAAGAAAAACAATACAGGATTCCGCTTTCGGATCTTTATTATATCGAGGCAGTAGATGAAAAGACCTTCCTTTATCTCGAGAAGGACTGTTTTGAATCCAAAAGACGATTGTATGAATTCGAAGAACTCTTGTCGGACAGAAGCTTTGCCAGAATTTCGAAATCCGTTATTGTGAACATGATGAAAATCACGGCCATAAAGCCGGCGTTAAACGGGCGTTTTTTATGCCAGTTGAAAAACGGTGAGAAAGTCATTATTTCGAGGAAATATGTTCCGGATATTAAGGAAAAACTGAAAGGCTGATGCCGGATAGAGAGAGATGCCAAATGCTATATGACAAATGGCAGATGAAAGAAAAATGAAAGAAGAAAATACGGAGACAGATTATGAAAGATCGTTTCAGAGAAATAGTTAGCTCATTTTTTATATCGGTTACCCTGATTAATGTGGCCATGTTAATTCTGGGATTTTTATTTCGTCCGGAACAGAAATTCGGTTATGAGGTATTTCTGTATCCGTTGCTTTACGGAGTGATTGGAGTCATTCCTTCACTTATCATTACAACAAAAAAAGAGCTTTCCGTTTCGCAGGTTATCATACGGAAAGTGTTGCAGTGTGTTTTAATTGCAGTGCTTTTGCTTGCGTTTATGTTTGCGGGACAACCATTTTCATCGGAAAAAATACCTTCTGCAATCGGAGTGGCGATAAGCGTTATTATTATCTTTGTTCTGGTAAATGTGATTGAATGGTTACTGGATTTAAGAACGGCTAAAAATATGACGAAAGACCTGATTAAATTTCAGGAGAGTACCTACAACTGATTTTTGTTTAAGAATAGTAACTGAAAAACAATAGTTAGATTGCCGGGGTTTAGCATTTTACAGGACGTATCAAAGCATCGAGTACGGCTTGGACGGAGTTTTCTTCTGCAAGAATCGTATTCACCGGTTCATTGATTAAATCAATCTGATGCGCATCGGAATCGGTAATGACATTGCAGTTTTTTAATATGGGATTGGCATTCACGATTTCGTGGAGCCGTCCCATATTTTTTAATTCAAAGCATTTAAACTTTGAATCGGGAGGAACGAAACCAAGGTTTGCAATCAGGGAAAAAGTGCTTTTTTCAATGTGTGCGGGAATCATAACTCCGTGAAATTGCTCCAGTAAATCATAAACCGCATCAAAAGAAATATCCGTAGCGGAGATTAGGAGAGTATCGAAGGTGCCGCAGGGCTCATCGTCTTCATTCATGATAATCTGATTGCCCCATTTGTCCGGTTTGTTCGGAATCGGGAGAATACGGGGTTCTACATATGCATCAAAGGCCATGGCATCTTCAAGTGTCGGGAAAAGGCATACAACATGAACCTCCTCGGCGGTTGTTAATTCCATGCCGGGAATGGCTGTAATTCCGAAATCTTTTGCGATTTTTAAAAAAGCAGGACAGTTCTTACACGTGTTATGGTCGGTAAGAGCAATGACCTGCAGGCCTTTTACCACCGACATTCCCACGATATTTCCGGGCGTCGATTCGTCATCGCCGCAGGGAGAGAGGCAGGAATGAAGATGTAAGTCGTAGTAGAGCTGTTGCATGGTAGTTCCTTTGTAGAGCCATTGTGGTTTCTAACGGTTTTTTGTAGCATTTTAAGCAGTATGAGCTAAAAGAGCGGCATCAAATTCGGACAGTTCCGTTTTAAAAAGAGGAATTTCTTCCTCATTTGCTTTTTCAATTAAAGCCGGGTCAACGGCACTGCCTTCCGCAAATATAATGCATGCCACATCGGTAAGAGTGGCAACCGCAAGCGTGTTGGTGTTAACGGTAACGGTTACCCAGCAGGCACCGGCCGGAGCTTTTCCCATCGCAATACTGAGCAGATCACAGCAGAAGGGTTTTGTAATCTCGGTCGATAAATCAAGACCTTCCGTTAATAAAGTAAGAGAACTGTTTTTTGCCAAATCTTCAACTGTCATGGTGAATTACCTCATCTGATTAATCTAATAAAAAATAATCTTACTTAAAAATCACTCTGTATTTATAAATTAAATACCACTGATTTTATCAATATTCTCAGAAAGCTTATGCAGATAATCTTTCAAAACATAAATACAGTCCGTTTCGCTTGCGATTCCCTTTACGATATCCTCTGCAAGACATCTGCAGGTTGGAGCACCGCAGCAGCCGCAGTCGAGACCCGGGAATTTTTCGCATAGAGCCTGAATCTGATTGAGTTTTTCCATGCTTTCCTTTAAATTGTCTGCAAGCTCGAAAACGGGAAGATATTCTACCTCTTTGTCCCAGTGGGCATCGTAAGGGTAGGTCTTTGCTGCATGTACCGCGGAAACGGGAAGGTATTTACGAAGCTTCTGCAGCTTTGCTTTTGCGGCATAAGGATTTTCTACCTGCATGACTCCGCCGACACATCCGCCGTTGCAGGCATTGAGTTCTATAAATTCAAGATCGGAGGAAAATTTCTCATCCTCTAAATCTTCCAGTACGTGAATAACATTTTCGATACCGTCTGCGGCTACGTATGAGTCGGAGAGCAGTCCGCCGGCTTCGCCGCCGGTGATGCCCCAGCTGATTCCGATTTTTCCGGAAATGGCAAGCTCTTCGGGATGGTTGGCAACCGTTTTCATGGAATCCACGAGAGCGGGATAAATATCTTTGATTGCAAGAACACAGTCAATTTCGCTCTTTTCGTGACCGATAGGGGAATTTGCGGCCGTAACCTTGGAAGGGCAGGGAGAGAGGAAGAAAATTCCGATCTGGTCCGCAGGCAGTCCGGTACGGTCCATGGCTCTTGCCCTTGCCTGCCTTGCGGCAAGTTCTGCCGGGGTTAAAAGAGGCAGAAGATTATCCACAAGATTTGGAAAACGCATCTGAATCAGTCTTACAATGGTAGGACAGGCAGTGGAAATCAAAGGCCACTGTTCTTTGTGTTCGGCTACGTATTTACGGGATTCCTCAGAAATGATTTCTGCGGCTGCGGATACTTCATAAACATCGTTAAATCCCATGTCCTTCAATGCAGTCAGAAGAATATTCACATCTTCCAAATGATTGACCTGGGCATACAAAGAAGGAGCGGGCAGTGCCACGGAATACTGGTAATTATTGATGGCATCAATAAAGCCACGTTTGGCTTTCTTGGCGTGGTGCGGGCAGATGCGGATGCATTCGCCGCAGTCGATGCACTGGTCGGTTGTAATGACCGCTTTTCCGTTTCTGACACGGATTGCCTGAGTGGGACAGTGCTTAATACAGTTGGTACAGCCCTTGCACTGATTTTCAAGTAAATATACGGATTTGCCGTAGTTTTCCATGAGAAATCCTTTCTGAACGATTCCAATTTGAATTTCTATTACAAACGTATCAATCTTTGTATAAAGTACAGAGTAGAAATGCTTCCTGAATGGCAGAATAAGCTTACAGTTTAATCACCATTTTTACTTTGGTTCCGACACCGAGTTTGGTCTCGATATCAATACTGTCGGTATTTTTTTTCATATTGGGTAATCCCATTCCGGCACCGAATCCGAGGTTGCGGACCTTGTCCGGAGCAGTGGAGTAACCGGCCGTCATGGCCTTTTCGATATCGGGGATTCCGGGACCTCTGTCATCGAGAATCATGGTGATGGCATCTTCCGAAATCTGAATGGTGATTTTTCCACCGTGAGCATGAATGACCATATTGATTTCGCCTTCATATAAAGCGATGGAAACACGACGAATGACATCGGGAGAAACCCCGAGTTTTTTTAATTTTCTTTTTACATCGGAAGAGGCCTCGCCTGCGCGGGTAAAATCTTCGCCCGACACTTCGTAGGTGAATTCCAAAACATCAGCCATGCTCGGTACCTCCTCTTAATCCCTGCTCATAGAGAATTCCGCATGCGGAAAACATTCTGTGAGGTGTGGCGAGAAGAGGGATTTCCATTTCTTCGGATAATTCCATCATGGCATCGTCCGGTTTTTTTCCGCGGACAAAAATAATGCAGACAATATCCATCATCTCAGCGGTACGGATTACCTGCGGATTGCAAAGTCCGGTTAAAAGAACACATTTGGTTTTTGCAAAGGCAAGCACATCGCTCATCATGTCGGAACCGCAGGCACTTTTTACCTCGCTGTCCAGTTTGTCCTTGCAGGTAAGGGGAACTGCGTCAAGAAGAGTAATTACGTCATTTACTGTCATGTGTAAACCTCCAAATTAAAGCAATACTATTTTAATTTTTGAAAAAGGGGAAAATATCAGAAAGAAATATTACAAAGACAAAGCGAAAATACTTATCGTAAGCGAAAGAAAGCTTTTCGTTTTAACACTCCAATACAATATAACCCCACACAACATTATAACAAGCAAAGCCTTGAAATTCAATGTATAAAGATTTACGGAATGTGATATAATAAATCGAATATGCCCATTTTCGGGAAAGAATCTGAAAAGTATAAAAAAAATTTGGAATTAAGAGGATCGGGAGATGTTGAAAAAAAAGCCGGATGAGGTTTTTAAAGAACTTTTGAACAAGCTGCTTGGAGAAGATAAGAGTCTGTTTAAATCCGTTACGATTACCACGCTGGTATTCAGTATCCTTTGTTATTTTTATGAAATGATTTACGGACTCGGATGCCCGGATACGTTAAGCGAGGGCGTTCATTATTACAGAAATGCGAATTATTCCACTTCCCAGGCTCGCTGGATGCTTCGCTTTATCAATGAAATCGGAGGAAAAAATGTCATTATTCCGATTGTGACCGTCCTCGGATACTGCTTTATGATCGGGATTTCGGCATTTATAATCTGTCGGATGATTCGAATTGAGAAGAAGCTTCCGGCGGTTATGATTACGGCGCTTATGGTAAGTTTTCCGATTATCCTGCATCATTTTGCCTTTCTTTATATGGCGATGGCGTATTCCTTTTCCTTCCTGATGGTGATCCTCGGCGTATGGTTTATCCGCAAAAGAAAGGTATACGGCTACATTCTCGGAACACTTTGCTTTCTTTTTATGCTCGGATCCTATCAGTCCTATATCGGTGCGGTTTCCGCGTTTGCGGTTATCATGCTGATTTATGATTCATTATATGAAAAGAGTCTGAAAATCAATCTTTTGAATTTCGGAATGACGGCAGCCTGCGGACTTGCCGCATGTGTTTTAAATCAGCCGTTTTCAAAGCTTATGATGCTTGTATTCCATAGCGGAACCGATGCGAGAGTAAGTGATTTTTCAATTAAAAGTATTTTTACGAACATCGGTTTCTCGCTGGAGTACTCCTATAAATGGTTCTTTTCGTATTTTAATTCGGAGATTCTCGGAAGAAGATTTCTGTATGCGGGAATCGGAGTTGTTCTGCTTGTTTTGATTGTGCTTACTTTCATACGAAAGATTAAGGAAAAATCCATTTCGGGTGCGGTAACATTTCTTGCGGCAATCCTGCTTTTGCCGATGGCGATGAATTTTCTTCTGATTATCATGCCGACAAACGGAATGCGGGATATTTTAAGATATCAGTATGTTTTGGTATTCGTTCTGCTGTTTATTCTGCTTTATTATCTGGAAGGGAAGGTAACGGCACACATCTGTTATTATATATCCCTGGTTCTGATGTGCGGCCTTCTCTGGGGATATATCATTTCCGCAAACTGTACGGCGATGATGTATAAATTATCCTATAATCATGCCGTTCAGCAGGCGATGCAGATGATGGATGAAATTTATGATCTGGAGGGGTATGTTCCGAATGAAACACATATCATAATGGGTGGAGCATTCCCTTATGATACGCTGCAGGAACGCTATCCGAAGATTTTCCGTTTTGCGGAGCAGGAGGGCGGTCCGGTATTCTGGCCGAACCTTTACGGCATGACAAACTGCAGATACCATTTCTTCCTGGATTTTCTGGGTGTCGATGCCGGATATATTTCGGATGACGAATATTTATCCGCAATACAGAGTGAAACATATCTTGAAATGCCGTGCTGGCCGGAGAAAGGGTCCGTTCGGATGATTAATGACAGTGTGGTTGTGAAATTATGGGAAGGAGCACCGCTTTGGTAAGAATAATAGGAATCGATTTGGGGACAACAAATTCACTGGTATGTTACTGGGAAGATGGCAGAGCACATCTGATTCCCAATTCCTTCGGGGAATATCTGACACCGAGTGTGGTCAGCTTTGATGAGGACGGAACGGTCTTTGTCGGGAAAACCGCAAAAGAACGCCTTGTGACGCATCCGGAGCTGTCATTTTCAAATATCAAGCGGTTTATGGGGCAAAGACATTCCTTTGACTGCAAGTACGGACGGTTTACGCCGGAGGAGCTTTCTTCATTTATATTGAAAAATCTGAAAGCAGATGCGGAACGTTTTTTCGGGGAAGAAATAACGGAAGCGGTAATCAGCGTGCCGGCCTATTTTAACGATAAGGCAAGAAATGCGACGAAAAATGCCGGACTTCTTGCCGGATTGAACGTGGAACGAATTATTAATGAGCCTTCTGCCGCGGCGCTGGGATACATTGCAAGAACCGGATGGGATGAAACTTCGGATGATTTCGAGGAAAATTCCTTCCTCGTATTTGACTTCGGCGGCGGAACACTGGACGTATCCTTGGTGGATACTTTTGAAAATATCGTGGAAATCGTATCCGTTTCCGGGAATAACCGGCTTGGCGGAATCGATTTTGATAAATGCATTGCGGATTATTTCTTAAAAGAAAACGGACTTGGCAAATCGGATTTAACAGCGGAAAGCTATGGAATCGTTCTGGCTTCGGCGGAACGTCTGAAGCGTTCTCTTTCGGATGAAAACCATGCAAAAATGGTTGTAAACTGCAGCGAGCTGAGTGCCGAAAAAGAGTTTACCGACATTGAACTTGCAAAAATCAGTGCGGGAGTTTTACAGGAAATCTATACACCGGTGAATAACGTGCTGCGGGATTCCGGAAGAAAAATGGATTCCGTAACGGATATCATTATGGTGGGAGGTTCCTCCCGGATGCCGATTGTACAGCAGTACTTAAAGAATCTTTTGAAAAGGCGTGAAATCAATGTTTTCGAACCGGATACCATTGTTGGGGAAGGAATGGGTGTTTATGCAGGAATTAAGGGCAGAAGCGAAGATGTGAAGGATTTGCTTTTAACGGATGTCTGCCCGTTTTCTCTTGGAACGAACGTCAATAATGACATGAATTCCGGAAAGGATTTGTCCTCGGTGATTATTCCGCGTAATTCACCGCTTCCGATTTCCAGAACGAGTCTGTATCATCCCAGTTCGGAAAAGCAAAACCATGTCCTTTTTAAAATTTTTCAGGGAGAAGAGATGTATGCCGATGATAATAAAAGAATCGGTTCGGTAGATGTTGTTTTTCCAAAGCCTTCCACGAAGTCAACAAAGATTTATTTAACCTTTACCTATGATGTAAACGGAATCTTACTTGTGAATGTCGAAGTTCCGGAGTATTCCATCAAGGAGGAAAAGGTTCTTTACGATGAGGATGAAAAAATTTCCTCAAAGAAAATCAATCAGGTGGTTGAGAAATTAAAGCAGTTTAAAGCGAAAGATGAAAAGGA